>JBARMF010000302.1:0-3014 GCA_049802315.1 Candidatus Udaeobacter sp. | reverse complement strand
GAAAATTTTCGCGCAATAATTTACCCGCGGCGCGGGCGGCGTTCTCCGCTGCATCTAGATAATGCTTCATCGGGAAGCACTACGTCGCACAAAGAATACTAAGTGCACGATGGAAAACCGAATTTGTCATCCTGAGCGAAGCGAAGCGGAGTCGAAGGATCCCGCGGAGTGCCGCTAAAGTTTTGCCGCGGGCTTCCTCGACTCCGCTCGGAATGACAGCGCGTACAAAAGAAACCGGGAGGGAAATAAATTTCTCCTCCCGGGTTGAAGTTAGGGTTGTGACCCCGAAGAAATTCGGGGCCGTTAACACAGCGATGGGCTTAGTGCCTCTTTTTCTTCGCTGTTTTTTTCTTTGCTGCTTTTTTCTTTGCCATCGACTAATTCCCCCCTTTCAATCCGCAACGCGCGGGGCATTGTGAAGAGTTGGGAATGACTTCACTTATGTGCGTTCAGTAATCATCACATTTTTTTTGTCAAACTTTTTTGTTGCGAATTTGAAAAAAATTTCACCAGCTCGCGCGCGAGAAATGTTTTTGGCGCGCGTGAAATTTTCTTCGTTTCGCCATTACGAAACAGAATCAGCAATTCATTTTCGTCGGTTTCCATTCCGATACGCGCGTCGTTCGCGACGATGATATCGCAATTCTTTTCACGCAGTTTTTTCGTGGCATTCGCTTCGAGGTGATCCGTTTCGGCAGCGAATCCAACAAGAAGAAATTTGCGATTTTCTCGTCGGCCTAACGATTGGAGAATGTCGCGCGTCGGAATGAGTTCGAGCGAAACTTGAGCGGCGCACTTTTTGATTTTAACTGGTGAGACTTCAACCGGCTTGTAATCCGCGACCGCAGCACAGAGAACGCAAACGTCCGAGCTGTCCGCGTGTTGATCAACGGCGTCAAACATTTCGTCACTTGTCGAAACGGAAATGAATTTGGTGTTGCGCGGCGGCGCGAGATTGACCGGACCGGAAATGAGAATGACGTCGTGTCCAGCATCCAATGCTGCGTCTGCGATGGCGTAGCCCATTTTTCCGGACGATCGATTCGAGATGTAACGGACTGGGTCGATCGCCTCGCGCGTCGGACCTGCGGTGATAAGAAATGTCACGCGATCAGTTTGTCGTGCCGGCTAAGAAGAAATTCCGCGCGGAACGCGATCTCGTTCACTTTCCACAACCGGCCGAGCCCTTCATATCCGCACGCCAGCATTCCTTCTTCGGGTCCGATGAATTCTACGCCGCGCGTTTTGAGTTTTTCCACGTTCTCCTGCGTCGCGGGATGCGCCCACATTTTTCCGTTCATCGCTGGTGCGATCAGGATCGGCGCGCGGGTGGCGAGTGCTATAGCCCCGAGCGGATGACTCGCCAGACCATGCGCGAGTTCGGCAATTACGTGCGCAGTAGCTGGCGCGATCAGCAGCAGGTTCGCGCGATCGGCAAGATCAATGTGGCCCGGTCGCCAGCTTTCTTTTTCATCGAAGAAGCTCATGGTCACCGGATTTTTCGACAGCGTTTGTAACGTGAGCGGCGAAATAAATTCGGTCGCGTCGTGTGTCATCACCGCGAAAACTTCGTGACCTTGTTTGACCAGCAGACTTGCAAGCTCTGCGGATTTGTACGCGGCGATTGATCCAGTGACGCCGAGAATGACGGATTTCCTGCCAGCGGGAATGTTTACCACTTTTCGGGGATTACTTTTCTCCAACTTACGTCTGGAATTTTTTTCCATGGCACCCATATCGATCAATTTGGCATCAGCCGCCTGCTCAAGAACGTCTCAGCAGACATGATGTTGCGGACGTTTTCGAGATCTTCTTCTGCTGAACCACTGACGATAGTGTAACGGTAATCGCGCCATAATTCCATTTCTCGCGCGGCGGTGGCGAGACGCGACTCGATCTGCTGCGCCGTTTCGGTTCCGCGTTTTATCAATCGCCTCCGCAACTCTTCAACGTCAGGAGGCATGATGAAAATGTCCGCCAACGCCTGCCGAACAATCGGATCGTCAGAATTGCGGATGGTGGCGGCGCCTTGCGTGTCGATGTCGATCAGGACGTCGACGCCGTTTTTCAGATTCGACAGCACAGGCTCACGCAACGTGCCGTAATAATCCCCGTGCACCTGTGCGTGCTCCAGAAAATCGCGGGCTTCCAGTTTTGCGAGAAAATCTGCGTGTGAAAGAAAATGATAATGCGCGGCGCCGATCTCGCCGCCGCGTGGTGTCCGCGTCGTGCAGGAGACGGAATAAAAAAAGTTCCCGGTCTTTCTCAGAGCTTGAACGACAGTGGTCTTTCCCGCGCCCGATGGAGCGGAAATGACGAAGAGAATTCCGTGTCGGCTGAATTTCATTAGCTTGTCATTCTGAGCGAAGCGAAAAATCTCACACTACTTCTTTCTTCGCTCACCAAGCGAATATTCAGAGATGTTTCGCTTCGCTCAACACGACAAATGGAGCGCTCACTTCAACAGATCGCGATCGGTTGTGCGGCGCGATTCGGATCCATTTGGGCCAAAGGATTGCTTACTCAAGGTTTTGAATTTGCTCGCGGATTTTCTCCAATTCGGCCTTGCAACCGATGACGCGTTGGGAGATTGCAGCGTCATTCGCTTTCGCTCCGAGCGTGTTGAGTTCCCGAAAAATCTCCTGTGTGATGAATTCAAGCGTGCGCCCAACCGGCTCTTTGCTGCGCAAGTGATGGGCAAATTGAGCAAGATGACTTTCAAGTCGCGTCAGCTCTTCCGATACATCAGCGCGATCGGCAAAAAATGTAATCTCTTTCAAGACGCGCTCGTCCTCGTTCGGCAGCGGTAGCCCGGCTTTTTGTATGCGATCCAGCAGCGCCGCGCGGTATCGTTTCACCACATCAGGATGCAGTGCCCGGACTTCCTTCAGTTTTTTTCGAATTGCTTTGAGACGGTGAATCAAATCCTTGGCCAGATGTTTACCCTCGCGTTCCCGCATTTTTATCAGATCTGCAAGGGCCGCGCGCAGAGCGCGTTCGACTGCCGGCCATGT
>JBARMF010000301.1:0-5997 GCA_049802315.1 Candidatus Udaeobacter sp. | reverse complement strand
CGCCACCAGTACCGGGGGCTGAATCGCCTTGATGACTTCGTAAGTTCTCTTCGATCGCCAGTAATGTCCCACCGCGCCAGCCCAGCGCGCCCCGATGACCACGAGGTCGTATTTGCTCTTCGAGGTTTGCTGGACAATCTGCAACACCGGCTCACCGAATTGGACGACAATGTTCGGCGACACGCCGCGTTGCCGCAGCGATTGCTCCTGCGCATCAAGCGCGTCGCGCAGGGGCTGCTCGTCTTCCGATTTTTCTGCGATTCCCAAAAGGGTGGTCTCGGCGGTGAGCGGACCGGCCAACAATCCCACGAGATCGATTGCGGTTTGCGCCGAGGGTGTGCCGTCACTGCAGATCAAAATTTTCATGGCTAAAACTTATGGCCGGTCACGAGTGTATAGATAACGATCGCCGCGCCGATCAACGGCAGCGGCACAAAAGCGAGGCGGATCTTCGGACCCGCGAAATATTGGGTAGCGACCACGCCGATCTGCGTCCCGATCACTGCGCCGGTGTGCATGACGAGCGCGATCAGAATATCCACGTTGCCCTTGATGGCGTGACTGAACGTTCCGTAACTCGCTGAAATGACGATTTCAAAAAGATCCGTTCCCACGGCCAGATGAGTCGGAACGCCGAGCACATAAACCATCGACGGCATTCGGATGTAGCCCGCGCCGCCGCCCAAAAACCCGCTGAAAAATCCGCCGACAAGTGCGACCGCCAGTATTGTCCAGAGAGAGATTCGTATCCCTGAGGTGGGCAAATTGATCATCGGCCAAATTTCCATTTGCTGAATCTTTTTTGTGACCGGTCCGAAAGCGGAGTGATCTGCTTTTGATGCTGCAGCCTTTGGATCCGAGATCGTTTGGCGCGATCGGCCCTTGTGTAACCTCAGTGTTGTGTAGCTCTCCCAGAGCATGAAGATCGAAATGCTGGCATACACCACAATGGCGACCCAGCTGACTACGGTGTTCACGTTGCCTGCGCGCTTGAGTGCCTGAATCAGTTGTGCGCCGCCTTCGGCGCCGGCGATGGTGCCCAGGGCCATGAACATTCCGAGCCTCAGATCGACGTTGCCAAGCGAGCGATGTTTTCTTGCTGCGACGATCGACTTGCCAACAATGTGCGCCAGATCCGTTCCGACCGCGTAATTCCAATCCACTCCCATCAGGCGCAACGCCGGACCAGCAATGAAACTTCCGCCTACGCCAAAAAAGCCGCCCAGAATCCCAATAACAAAGCCGACAACGACCAGATAAAGCGGATTGATGTGAGAGTTGGAGATTGGGAAAAACATGACTTATCTCCAACGGCCCCGCACGAGCCGGAATAAAACCGTGGTGACCGCATCCAGAACAACCGCCTGACCAGCTATGAGCAAGAGGGCGACGAGCGCATAAAGAACGCGATGTTGCGTTTCGAGCAGGTACAGCCAGTCGCCTAGAACATGGAGGACTAAAAAGAAATAACCGGTAACAAGAACCGCATAGATTGCCAACTCTGCTGCAAACGCGCGGAGGCTTTTGGCAGCATCTTGTTTCATGAGGGCAGGGTAAGAGGAAGGTCGCTAAATGCGAGAGCGCGTTTACGTTTGATGAGATACGTGCCAGCGACACGCTGCGGTTGCGCCGGAACCCATCAACAGGCAGATTATTGCGTTAGGAGCCTTTCTTCCTAACATTCCATTTCACCTTCAGGGAAACATGGCCGACTCAGCGAACAAATACCCCGAGAACGTACCGGGCAAATTCTACGTCGATGATCAGTGCATCGACTGCGATTTGTGCCGCGAAACCGCCCCCGCAAATTTCAAACGGAACGATGATGGCGGCCACTCCTACGTTTACAAGCAGCCGGAGACGCCGGACGAAGAAGGTCTCTGCAAAGAAGCGATGGAAGGCTGCCCGGTCGAAGCGATTGGCAGCGACGGGAACGGCGCCTAAATGGTAGGGCGCGACCGCCGTGCGCGCCGCAGACGCGCCAATCCGACCGAAACAATTCAGCATCGGATTCAATCACCGCCCATCGCCTTAACCATTGCAGGTTCCGACAGTAGCGCTGGCGCCGGTATTCAGGCCGACCTGAAAACTTTTACCGCTCTCGGCGTCTATGGATTAACCGCTCTGACCTGCATCGTGGCGGAAGTTCCTCGAAAAGTTTCGCGAATTGAGCCGGTAACTGCGCGAATGGTTCGCGAGCAAATCGAAGTGCTCCTCAAAAATTTCGGAGTCGGCGCGATCAAGACTGGTCTGCTCTGTTCGGCGGAGATCGTTTGCGCTGTCGCGCAGACGATTCAAAACGGCAAAAAAAAAGCAGCGCGATCCATCCCTTTGGTAGTCGATCCGGTAATGATTGCGACGAGTGGCGACAATCTCCTCGAATCGAAAGCTGTTGAAGCTTACAAAAACAAACTGTTTCCCCTTGCGACACTTATCACGCCGAATCTCGACGAAGCAGCCTTGCTACTCGAAACCACGGTTGTTAACCGCACACAAATGGCGAGTGCTGCAAAAGCTCTAGCAGAGAAATATCACGCGTCGATCCTGTTGAAAGGCGGCCATCTTCGCGGTGACAAGGCGATCGATTTACTTTTTCATCAAGGCGAATTGAGAGAGTTTTCGGCGCCGTTTGTGCGCGGCGTCGAAACACACGGTACAGGTTGCACCTATTCGGCAGCAATTACGGCGGGTCTGGCGTCGGGCTTCTCGTTAGAACAGGCCATCAAACGCGCTAAGAAGTTTGTCATCGAATCGATCAAGCGACGTTTTCGTTGGCAGTCGAAATCCGGGCAGGTTCTCGACGCACTCTGGCATTCGCGGTAGGGCGCGACCGCCAGGCGCGCCGGAATCTGAAAGGACGGGGTTAGCGACTCTTATTCTCGCGGAGCAGTTACGTTGCCGCTTCCGGCTTTTTCTCCCACCGCTTTAATTGCAACGCTTCGAGTGCAGCGGCAGTTTCCGCTTGTTTCTTGCTCCGGCCAGTGCCCTCACCAAGAACAATTCCTTCCCAAACAACTTCTGAGACAAAAGTTTTTTCGTGTTCAGGTCCGCTCTGCGAAACGAGTTCGTAAAGCGGACTGCGCGGCGAGATGCTTTGTAACAACTCCTGAAGATCGCCCTTGGGATTAAAATCCACCGGCTCTTCCGCCAATTTCGCAAGATCTGAACGACTCTGTGTCAGAATGAAATTTTTGGCAACCTCGAGACCACCATCCAGGTAAAGCGCGCCGATAAGCGCTTCAAATGCGTCGGCCAATGTGGATGTTCGCTCCCGGCCGCCACTTGCTTCTTCCCCGCGTCCCATCAAAATGTAACGGCCCAGATCGAGCGCAGCAGCGTGCGTCCTCAACGCATCGCGAGAAACGAGTCGTGAACGCAACTTCGTCAGTTGTCCTTCCGCTTCGGCTTGGAAATGGCTGAACAGATATTCCGTGATGACGAGTTGGAGCACAGCATCGCCTAGAAACTCCAAACGCTGATAATCAAAGTGATAACGCTGGGCTTCGTGTCCGAGGCTCGGGTGGGTTAGCGCTTCGGCCAACAAAAGCGAGTTGCGAAACTTATACTCGATACGTTCCTCGAGCGGCGTCACATCTCTGATTCTGAAGGAAATCGGAGGATCTCGTCAACTGTATAACCCAACGCCTGAGCGAACGGCTTCTGATACAGACGCGTCATAAAAAAGGCAAAACAACGTGAGCGTGGTTTATCGTTTTTGATAAACTTCCAGCGAAGTCACCACGTCCAGCGCACGTTGTAAAACCGGATCGTGAGGCGGCGGTTTTTCCGGCGCACGGCCGCGACGTTGTTGTGCCGCTTCTGCGGCTTCTAGCTCGGGATTTGTCCCGGCTAACAGCGCAGCTTCACTCATGTGCGGACGTCCCGTCTCGTAAATGAACGGTCCCATTCCCTTTTCGCTATTCGACTGAAAAATCTGTCGCTTCTCTGACAATGACATTTCGACGGGCAAATCTGGTTTCACGCCTTCGCGAAACAGTGATCGACCTTCGGGCGAGACCATTTCAGCTACCGCGAGCCGCAGATCCTTGCCATTGGGCAATGGCAAGTCTGAGTATTCTGCTGCCCGACCGGCAGTTGGTTGCCCGATGACGAGTGCCTTGATGTAGAAGCGCAATGCAGCCGCAATCGCTTCGGCAGCGCCGCTCGTGTCGCTGTCGGCAAGCACCATTACCAGACCGCGAAATGCCGGATCACGATCGGAACTAAATACCCGGTCTTGATGACCTGTCGGTTTGCGCATCGTAAAGATCGGTTTCCCTTTTGGACAAAACCGCTTTGCGAATTCCGTGGCTAACGACAAATCATTCGTCGCGGAACTGGCGCGAAGATCCACAATAAGATCATTCACTTTTTTCACAGCGAAACCGCTCAGAGCCTTGTCGAGTGCTTGCAGATTGGCGTTGTTCAATGTTCCCAGCCGCACATAGCCGGTGCGTCCGTTAATCAACTCGCTGTAGAACGCGCCAGGGACTCCGGCGGCGATGTTTTCTTTGCCTGCCAAAAGCGTGATCCCGCGAGGCAACCGCACCAACAACCCCTCAACAGTTGCCCGACTCAACTCGGTGTCGGTAATCGCGTCCGGGTCCGTAAAATTAGCCTTCAGCAATGTGATGAACGCCTGCAGATCGGATGGCCCTAACGAGTCAACCAGCTCTTCCAAGGTAGGCGTAGCCGATGGGGAAGGCGTTGGCTGTGCAGGCGACTTCGCCACGGTCTGAGGCGTTGATGTCGGTGCCGGTGATTGACCGGCCAGATTCGCAGCCAAGGCGGATATAAGAAACGTTGCCAGCAACAATCGAGACATCACAATAATGCGGGCATGTTAGCCGTAACAGCAGTTAGAGCAATGTCGCGCCTGTAATGACAATTCTCGAAATGAATATGCGACACGGCCTCATATGCGCGTGCCCGCGCCATATCGAGCGTGGATCCCAGCGCCGTGACAGCGAGCACGCGGCCGCCAGCGGTCTTTACTTGGCTGCCATCGCGTTTAGTTCCGGCGTGGAAAATCTGCACATCATCGAGCTTGGCTGCCTCGTCGAGACCTGAAATTGATTTTCCACTTTCGTATTTGCCAGGGTAACCGCCAGAGGCCAGTACAACGGTGACCGCAGCGCGCGTGTCCCATTCAATCGAGCATTGGTCGATTTTTCCGTCAATGGTTGCCTCCAACAGTGGCAACAGGTCGGATTTCATTCGCGGCAGGAGCGCCTGCGTCTCCGGATCGCCGAATCGGCAATTAAACTCAAGGACGCGCGGGCCATCGCTGGGAATGATCAAGCCTGGATAAAGAAGTCCGCGAAACGTGACGCCTTCCTGAATCAGGCCACGCAATAGCGGTTTCATGATTTCGGTGTCGAACCGCGATTGCGATTTGGCGTTCCAATTGTTGGCGGGACTGAATGCGCCCATGCCGCCCGTGTTCGGCCCCTGATCGCCGTCCAATGCGCGCTTGTGATCGCGCGCCGATTCCAGCAGCAGGTAATTTTTTCCGTCCACCAGTGCATGCAGCGAGCATTCCGTGCCGCGCAAAAATTCTTCGATGATAATCCGCCGGCCAGCGTCGCCAAAACGGGCTTGATTCATCATGTCGTCGATCGTCGATCTTGCCGTGGCAGCGTCGGTGGCGATAACGACCCCTTTGCCCAGCGCAAGTCCATCCGCCTTGATCACGATCGGGAAACTCAATTGCTCGCAGTAATGAAGCGCTTCACTGCTGTCGGAGAACGTGCCTGCTTCCGCGGTGGGAATTTTCTGCGTGCGCATCAATTCTTTTGCAAAGATTTTCGATGACTCAATCCGCGCTGCCGATTTGTCTGGACCGAACGCGCGCAAGTTTTGGCTTGTGAACAGATCGACGATTCCAGCAGCAAGAGGATCATCCGGGCCAACCACGGTCAGATCGACACGGTTTTCCTTCGCGAACCTAACGAGTGCCATCAAATCGCTTGCGGGAATCGCGACGTTTTCGGCAAT
>JBARMF010000300.1:0-3955 GCA_049802315.1 Candidatus Udaeobacter sp. | reverse complement strand
CAGCTCATCGATGCGCGGGCTGACTCACATCTATGGGCCAAGACCTACGACCGCGACATCAAAGATGTCTTTGCCGTTGAGAGCGAAGTGGCGCAGGAAATCGCCGACTCTCTTCAAGCAAAACTTTCTCCGGCCGAAGCCAACACGCTCGCGACTGCGCCCACCAAGGATGCCGCTGCTTACGATCTCTTCTTGAAAGGCGAATATGAGGAACATCTCGCCGAGAATTCACTTAGGCTACAATCTTACGAACAAGCCTCTGACTGGTACCAGCAGGCTATCGCGCGCGATCCCAATTTCGCGCTGGCCATGGCTCATCTGGTTAGGAACCGGATGGACCGTCATTGGTTCTTTGAACAAATGACCGAACCGCAACTGGCACAAGTGCGGAGTTTGGCGGAGCGCGCACTTGCACTTGCGCCCAACCTGGCCGAGGCGCACGTCGCACTCGGCATTTTCTTTTACCATGGTTATCGACAGTATGAGCCGGCGCTGGCGGAGTTCGAGCGCGCGTTACAATTGCAACCAAACGCTACCAGTGCGCTGGAGTATTTGGGTTACGTGCATCGCCGGCAGGGGCAATGGGCGCGTTGTCTGGAGGAGTTCAAAAGAGCTCGCGAACAGGACCCGCGTAACGCGTTGCTGGCTGGAAATGTAGCTGCCACCTACGTCACATTGCGGATGTGGAAGGAAGCGGAGCGCGCCGCCAGGCATACACTCGAACTCGATCCTCACTCAACCGAAGGCATGCGGGCTTTGCTCGACAGTATTGCCCGTGGAAGCGGTGACATGAATGAAACACAACGAGTGCTGGCCACATTTCCGGCAGAAAACAAAATCCTTGTCACCTCTGACGTCGGAGATCTCCGAGATGTGATGGGCGATCGGGCTTATGTCTTCGTTCTCGCGCGGGATTTCAAAGCAGCACTGAAAAGCTGCGAAGCTACTGGCACCACTGCTATCGATCAACGACGCGAGTTATCCTCTAAAGCCGCGATCCGAGTCCTTACCGGCGATCTCACCAGCGCACAGGCTGAAACGGAGAAAGCCAGACAATTGCTGGAAGAGAGATTGCGCGAGCGGCCTGGCGAAATTTCCTCGATGACCCAATTGTGCTGGATTTACCTCGCGCTCAAACGTGATAGCGACGCGGTCAATCTCGCGCAGCAAGCCGCCGCGCTGTTACCGCCGGAGAAAGATGCGCTCGTTGGTAACATTCTCCTGTCTGGGCTCGCGGAGATCGAAGCCCGCACCGGCGGGACGGCCGACGCAGTCGTAATTCTTCGCCGGCTACTCTCGGTTTCTGCCGGCCAAAGCGTTTCCATCGCGCGGTTAAAAATCGATCCCGTTTGGGATCCGATCCGCAATGATCCCGGTTTTCAACAACTGCTCGCTGGGCAGGAACATATCGGGCCGTAACAAGTGACTATCCCCTCTGAACAATCCTCCGACATAAGGTTCGAGATCGGGCACGTCTTGTTCATCGACATCGTCGGTTATTCGAAGCTCTTACTCGACGAACAGAAGGAACGGTTACGACTTCTGACAGATATCGTACTGGCTACTCCTCAAGTTAGTGAATCGACTAACGAACAGCTGGTAAGACTGCCCACCGGTGATGGGATGGCTCTGGTCTTTCGCAATAGCTCAGAAGAGCCCGCCCGGTGTGCATTGGAGATTGCTCAAGCACTTAAAGCACATCCGCAAGTTTCGGTGCGCATGGGGGTCCATAGCGGTCCGGTCAGCGAAGTCATCGATGTCAATGGTCATAAGAACCTCGCTGGAGCCGGGATCAACATGGCACAACGGGTGATGGATTGCGGGGATGCTGGTCATATCCTTGTTTCGCAGCGAGTAGCCGATGACCTGACGCAATACCGGCAATGGTCGGCGCGGTTGCATGATTTGGGCGAATGCGAAGTGAAGCACGGGACGCGGTTACGGGTGTTCAATCTTCATGGTGACACGTTAGGCAACGGGCAGGTGCCGCAGAAGTTCCGGCAGCGCAAAACGTCTCGAGCTACGAAGCTCTGGACGACAGTCATCCCACTGGTGCTCGTTATTTTCACGATCGCCGTGGCCCTTCTCTATTACCGCTCACATCAAAGCAAGCCTCTCACCGACAAGGACCGGATTGTTCTCGCGGATTTCACGAACACGACTGGTGATCCCGTTTTTGACGGCACCCTACGACAAGGACTCGCCTCGCAGCTCGAGCAGACACCCTTTCTCACTCTGGTCTCAGATTCGATCATCGCCCAGACCCTGACACAAATGTCGAAGCCAAGGGGCGCCCGGCTCACTTCCGAGCTGGCGCGAGAGGTTGGTCAACGGCGTGGCGCCGCCGCCACCATCGAAGGCGCCATTTCCGCTCTCGGAACACAGTATGTCGTGTCGCTCAAGGCAGTGAGCTGCCGGGATGGAAATTTACTCGCGCAGGAACAGGAGACCGCAACCGGCAAGGAGAACGTGCTCAAGGCACTTGGCCAGGCGGCAACCAAGTTGCGAAAACGGTTGGGCGAATCGCTGGCTTCGGTTCAAAAATACGACGCCTTACCGGAAGACACCACAACTTCGTCTCTGGAGGCGTTGCAGGCCTATGCCCTGGGCAATAAAGCGACCGATGTCGACAACGATTATCTTGCCGCCATCCCGTTTTTTCAGCGCGCCGTCACGCTTGATCCTAATTTCGCCATGGCCTACCTGATGTTAGCCGCATCTTATCAACCTCAAGGCGAACTCACGCTGGCCGCTGAAAACGCGCAAAAGGCCTACGACCTGCGCGAGCGAACAAGCGACCACGAAAGACTGAACATCGCAGCATTCTACGAGATCGTTGTTACCGGAAACCTGGAGGCTGCCCGCCGCTCCTACGAACTCATCGCCCAGACTTATCCGCACGATGAGAGTGTGCAGATCTATCTTTGGTATATAGGTCTCATATGCGGAGATTACGGGAGGGCCGACGCGGCGGCGAAGCGGGCATTTGAGATCAATCCCGACAGTTCAAACAATTATGTCAGTTTGATGTATTGCGACCTGTATTTGGGTCGACTCGATCAAACGAAAGCGGCGGCAGAGCAATCGCGGGCAAAGAAACTCAATTCTCCCTGGTATCCGCTCATTCTTTACGTTGTCGATTTTCTCCAGAACGATCCCGCTGGAATGGCGCAACAGGCAGCCGCGACTGTGGGAATTCCGGGAGTGGAGGATCAAATGCTTTTCGTCGAATCTGAGACCGCAGCGAATCACGGCCAGTTTGGCAAGGCTCGCGAACTCACGCGCCAGGCGGCCGACTCAGCGCGACGGGCGCAAGAAAAGGAAACTGCAACAGAATACGAGGGGCATAATTCCATTCGGGAAGGATTAGTCGGACTGATGGACCTCGCCAAAGAAGATGCACAATCCGCTCTGGCGACGATAAAGGGAAAACATGGCGAAGGATTTTCCGCCATCGCCTTCGCGCTCGCGGGCGATGTCGCTAACGCCAATCGCGCGATCGATGACCTCACAAAGCGATTCCCGCAAAACACTGTTGTTCAAACTCGATATCTGCCGATGGCTCGGTCGGCTCTCGCCCTCAACAGCGGAAACGCCCAGGCCGCCATCGAGGTTCTGTCCCCCGCTGCGCCTTACGAACTGGGACACACGAACGAGGACTTCACCTTTGCGCTCTATCCTATCTATTTCCGCGGCCAGGCTTATCTCGCGGCGAAGAACGGCGCAGGCGCCGCAGACGAATTCCAAAAGATCCTCGATCATGCCAGCATTGTGGGAAATGAGCCGATCGGCGCGCTGGCGCACCTCGGTCTTGGCCGCGCCTATGCGCTGTCCGGCGATACGGTGAAAGCTAAGACTGCGTATCAGGATTTCTTCGCGCTTTGGAAAAATGCCGATGCGGATGTTCCCCTTCTAACGCAAGCGAAAGCGGAGTACGCCAAGCTGCCTTGAATCC
>JBARMF010000299.1:0-2458 GCA_049802315.1 Candidatus Udaeobacter sp. | reverse complement strand
CCGATTTGCGGCGCCGTATCAGTCAAACCAACCGCCACGGGCGAGCATAGAGTTCCGGGGTCAAGCTCCGTTAAAAACGTCCGTCACGTAAGCGGCGTCGCTTTTTAGAATGGTTTGCAAACAATATCGAGTTATTTACGTGTAGGACATGGCCTAATCTAAATATAGGGCATCGCCTTACATTTCAGATCAGTGCTTATGAAAGAATCGCTACGTCCTCGCGAACATCCTGGAATCCTTGAGCTGATGAATCCAACCCCGGTGCTTTATGCCGGCACGAGGAATATTCTGAGCATTCTTTGCTTTGCGACAGGTTTTGCCGAGAGTAAAGACTGCCAATTGGCAAAATTTGTGCCTAAAACGGTGTTTGATAGAGCTATAGTCAGCCTGCGGAATTTTCGTCACGTCACATTTTCCGGCACATCTTTGGCGATCGGCTGCCTTATTCTCACGTGCCTGGTGGGATATGCCGACTATTGTACAGGGTACGAGCGCTCGCTGCTTCTCTTTTACCTTTTACCCATTGCATTGGCGACGTGGTTTGGCGACTTCACCCTCGCTTTGGCGATAGTAGTCGTCTGCATCCTCGTGTCGGTGCTTTCGGACCTTGCGTCTGGCATCCCCGCTCTCGGATTTTGGAATATTGGAATGGCGTTTGCCTCTTTTGCGATTTTCGTATGCGTGCTCTCGAAGTTGCGAACGCTCGTTCGTGAACTCGATCGACGTGTCGATGAACGGACGGCAGCGCTGGAACGCGAGGTGGCTGCGCGCCTGCGGCTTGATCAAGAGATCGCAGTAGTGGCAGATCGTGAACGGCGCCGCCTGGGTCACGATCTGCACGACAAGCTCGGACAGCACCTGACTGGCACCGCTCTCACAGCTCAAGTATTGACGGAAAAACTCGTCGCACGGTCGGCGCCGGAAGCGGCCGAAGCAGAGAAACTGGTTCGCTATGTTGAGGAGGGAATCGATCTCACGCGCAACCTCGCCCGTGGTTTCTTCTCGCCAGAATTGGATGCAGATGGATTAATCGCGGCGTTACAGGATCTCGCTGATAACGTAAGGGAACGATTTCAGATCAACTGCTTTCTTGATGGCGACGAGTCAATTCGCATCCAGGATTCGACCATTGCGAACCAGCTTTATCGAATCGCACAGGAGGCGGTGACAAACTCAGTCAGACACGGTGCTGCCAAGCAGATTGATATTCGGCTCGCAATGAATGGCCCAGAACTTTGCCTTACGATCGTGGATGACGGAGTCGGATTTCCTCACAACCTGGCGCCATCCGAAGGACTCGGGCTTCGTTTGATGCGTCATGGTGCGGCACTGAGCGGTGCGACGTTCGACGTTCGGAGAAATGGTCCGAGCGGGACGATTGCAACCTGCCGAGTAAAGCGTTTTGGTGCGCAAGGATTGAGTGTTACGCGATGAATCGCACCCCTCGCGGAACGGTCGCGCGTAAAAGGCGTGTCTTTATTGTCGATGACCATCCGCTCGTTCGGGAAGGGCTTGCTAACCTGATAAACGAGCAAAATGATCTGGTCGTTTGCGGTGAGGCAGAAAACTCAGCCGAAGCGATCGCTGGATTCGCAACTGCGCAGCCCGATGTTGCGCTGATTGACATCTCTCTCAACAACCAATCCGGATTAGAATTGGTCAAGAACTTGGGACTGCAGTTCTCCCACGTTGCGTTAATCGTTCTCTCCATGCACGACGAAGCCTTGTATGCCGAGCGTGCATTGCGCGCGGGCGCGCGAGGTTATGTGATGAAACGCGAGACGACCAGGAGCGTGCTCGCCTCAATCCGACGGGTACTCGAGGGCGGCGTTTACTTCAGTGAAAGCATAATAAACAGAATGGCGATGAGACATCGCAGCTCGCGCGAGAGGGCGGCCGGTTCGCCTGTCGAACGTTTGAGCGATCGCGAACTGGAAATTTTTCGCTTGCTTGGCAAAGGTCGCACGCCTTCGCAGATTGCTGCTGACCTGAATTTAAGTTTGAAAACCGTCCAAGCCTACTGCGCGCGAGCGAAGGAGAAATTCGGTGTTACATCCTTGACTGAGTTACTTCGCGCAGCGCTCCGATGGGAAGATGCTAGCAACGTAAAATAAGAATGGTTAAGGCAGCACCATCTTCATGGCCGGCTGGAAAGACTCACACCTAACAGAGAGAACCGCTCATAAAACCGCAGCGAAGTCGCCTAAGTAGCCAACGACGTCTAATCCAGCATTGACGGCGGCAGGAACTCGAAATACCCGACTTTCAGGTGGCCGCCTTCATCGACGAGCACAATTTTGAGGTTAAAGTACGGATCAAAGTCCTCGCTCTTTTTCAAGTCTTCCACGCTTATTCCCTCTCTCTGCGCCGCATTTTGAAGTTCCTGCGGCGACAATTCAGTGTGGATTTGCCCCCGCAAACTCGCTCTCCGGATGTTGGCGGGAATCCAATCAGGCAT
>JBARMF010000298.1:0-5941 GCA_049802315.1 Candidatus Udaeobacter sp. | reverse complement strand
AGCGGGCTGTCATCACCCTTTTACTCGCGTTCACTGATCGCTTCGAAAAAGGGTATGGCGTCAGCGAGACGCAAACGAAAGAATTACTAGGCCGGCTGAATTCGGAATATGAGCGCGCGTATTATTCCGGAATCATCGCCGAACGCCGGGCAAAAACGAAACTGCGGCAGCACACGCCTGGTTGCCGGTTTCAGGCTTACGATCTTTTGCGCGAAGCAATGGACTGGTTCGAAAAAGCCGAACCCCTCAGCCCATACGGTCACGACGATGCGATTTTGCGGTGGAACACCTGCGCCCGCATCATTGAGCGAAATAAACTCGTGGCTCGCGAAGAAGAAGAACGAATCGAATTTCCTCTCGAGTAACACGGCCGTCATGTCGAGCGGAGTCGAGACATCCCGCGAACCTATCTCTGAGTACCGCAACGGAATTCCTCGATTTCGCTAGGGATGACTGCAGGGATACCGAAGTTACACAAGGCGATGCTCGACGCGGCACATGTTGTGGTGGTTCCGAAGACCTGGACTGTCACCGCTGGCGCTGCGGCCGCCGCCCTATTTGCGGCGCGCACGCTTCGAATAGTGAAGCGGTTACAGAACGGCGTTACACGAGTGCGCCCCCGCAACTCGAGCCCGCACCAGCCGTGCAACCAAAACAGTGATCGCCGGTCATGATCTCGCGATGCTCAAGTGAATCCGGATTGACGTCCCAAAGGAATAAGTGTCCGCTCTCTCGGTCGCGATGGTAGGGACGCCGCGCTGCGGCGTCCGGTCGGCGCAGCGCGCCGACCCTACCCACCCATTGCATCCCGAGCTGCTGATTGAAATCGCAGTCATAAACTTCACCACGCCAGCCCACGCTGATCGTGTTGCGGCACATGAGACCATCGATAGTCGCTGGATTGAATGCTTCGATCAGAAGTTGCATGTACTCGTCGAGTCGATTGTTGTGGCGCAGGTAAGCGGCGAACCGGCCGATCGGTAGATTCGTAAGTGTGTAAAGCCGGTTAAACACAATGCCAAAATGCTTCTCCAGTTCCCGTTTGTAATCGGCCTCAAGCTGCTCTTGCGGCGACGGCAAAAACGCGCCGACCGGATTGTAAACGAGATGCAACGGCCACACGGGATCGATTCCGTAACCTAACGAGTTCAGAAGTTGCAGCGCCGCGATGCTGCCTTCGAATACGCCGTCGCCGCGTTGCGCATTTACGTTTTCAGCTGAGTAACATGGCATCGACGCGATGATTTCAACCTCTTTAGCGGCGAGAAACTCTGCGAGATCATGGTACCCATCCTCAACCAAAATGGTAAGATTGCAGCGATCGATGACGTGACGTGACGGCTGTAGCTCTTTCACGCGCTCGATAAAATACCGAAAATCGGGAATCATTTCCGGCGCGCCACCGGTGAGATCAAGGGTTGGAATGTCGGTCTTCGCCAGCCAATCAATGATCCGATCAACTGTCTCGCGCGTCATGATTTCTTTTCGCTTCGGACCGGCGTTCACATGGCAATGCACGCAGGTGAGATTGCAAAGCTTGCCGACATTGACCTGAAGGATTTCAGGGCGCGAACGACGAAGCCAAATCGATTGTTCAGTCAGCTTGTGTGCGAAACGGTTCACGACCCGAGCAACAGTAGGCGCGATGCCACAAAAGTCATTCCGAGCAGAGTCGAGGAATCCCGTAGCATCACTCTCAGGTGACTTCGTGGGATCTGATTCGCTCACTTCCCGTTCGCTCAGCCTGCGGCCTTCCCGTCTATGTCGCGGCTTCCCCAGCCGCTCCATTCTCGACTTCGCTCGAGATGACAGACTGCTTAGCGATGTTTCGAGGTAATCATCACTAGTCAAATTGCTTCCGCTTTTCTTGCGAGCAGGCTCCCTTTCTCAGTGAAATCTGCAGGAGCCCGATGCTGCTAATGCGGGACTAAGAAAGTGAATCTCATTAATTAG
The DNA here is from genome assembly GCA_049802315.1 of Candidatus Udaeobacter sp. Classification (GTDB taxonomy): domain Bacteria; phylum Verrucomicrobiota; class Verrucomicrobiia; order Chthoniobacterales; family UBA10450; genus Udaeobacter. The sequence goes on along the minus strand of JBARMF010000298.1, from coordinate 3,988 downwards.
TCGCTTTCTGAAAACCAGCCTTTACCAGATCTTCATATCCAGCGTTGAGGGGCCGGACGTTATAGCCAAGCTTCTCCAAAATCTTCGCAGCTTTGCGAGCACGTACTCCCATGACGCAGTGCGTGTATACGATCTTATCCTTTGGAAGTTGGTGTTCCAACGTGCTTGTATCGACGTCTTTTGTTAACGAGCTGAGCGGCAGTGAAATCGCTCCTTGAACATGCCCTTCCTTCCATTCTCCTGGCTCGCGGACGTCTACGAGAACCGCCTTGTGTGTTGCGACGTTTTCCTGAACGGTGGGAAGTGGATCATTGCTTGGCTCGGCACCGTTACCGTGACCGCAAATCAATGTAGTTAGACTGGATATCAGGAGGAGTTTTATGAGTTGGATGGTCATAATTTGCTTTCTTCGGTGTTCACATTGCCTTGCCCACAGGTGAGATTCAAAGCTTGCCCACATTGACTCCAGAATTTCAGGGCGCCCGAGATTGATTGTTCTTTTAGCGTCTGCGTGGAACCGTTCACGACCACAGCAACAGTAGGCATGATGTCCTAAAAGTCATTCCGAGCGGAGTCGAGGAACCCCGTAGCATAAGTCTCATATAATTTCGCGGGATCTGTCGACTTCGCTCGAGATGACAGACTGCTTAGCGATTTTCTGAGTTAAACTTGTCTGCTCCCTAGAAACTGATTTTCAAAATCCGGCCGTCTGTTCCTACCAGCCATCCTGCTTTGGGAGTAGCGAAAGCTACCGCCCAGAAGCCGCTCACACCGGGCAACGTGAACCATGTCGTGCCTTCGTCCGGAGTCCAGGCAGCAGCTCCGGTCGAAAACGCGGGCGGGTCATTGGCGGTGATCACCACGGCACGACCGTGATTGTTTCCGCCGCCGCCACCAGTCTTTCCGACATAGCTCAGGCCGAAAATCGCACCGGTTACTGGAGGTGGATTCGTGAGAGTCCATGTCCTGCCGCCATCACCGGAAATCGCGGTGCGCGCGTTATTGGGATCACTGGGATCCAGATCACCGCCGCCGACGATTCCATTGTGCGGATCGCGGAAATCGACGGTGAATGCGCCCGCGCTCGGTGAGCTCACCAACGGAGTGTCGTAGGCGTTCCAAGTATTGCCTTGATCCCTGGTGGCAAGCACCCTCGCGACGTCAGCACCGCCAGTGGCAATCCACGCGTTCCGCCCGCCTTGCGTTGTGACGCAGGTTCCGCTCGACGCGAAAGAAAATTCACCTGGTAACGCCGGCGGCATGTTGCTGCTGATGTCCTGCCAAGTCATTCCGTTGGTTGTGCGAAAATCGGGAAACACTCCATTGATTGAGTCACCAATCAGAATTCCACGCTGCGGCGTCCAAAACGCGAACCCGTCATAGAAACCACTTGGATTCTGGTTCTCGAATTGGATCGTCCAAGTGGCGCCGCCGTCCAGTGTCTTGTAAACACGGAAATCGGTAGGGTTGTCCCCAATCGACATCAGGTACGCAACCCTTGCGCTGAAAGCTTGCACATCGCGAAATTGCAGTGCTTCAGCGCCCGGTACAACGCCTGCGTTCCAAGTCTCCCCGCCATTGGTGGTGACAGTGAATGTGCCGTTGCGACCGGATGCCCAGACCACTCGTGGATTCACCGGAGAAACTGCGATCAGGCCGTTTGTCGTACCGCTGTCTTGCGGAGTTAGCGTTGGTTGATGAATCAGCGGCAGTTCTTGCGCGCTCAGAGTCGCGCAGGTGAACCCCGCTCCGAGCAAAGCTGCGAGTAATCGTTTTGACATAATGTTTCCTCCCAAAGGAAATTCGTCGCGGCACAAGACGTTGGTTGTAACAAGAATCTCGCGTTCATTTGTTTCGTAAACACATCTGTAGCTTTGCGAGGCGATGAATCGATGTGTGGTTATTCAGCGATCTCTTCCGCCCGTCGGGGTTCGCGCTCGGGGATCTCGCCATTTGGTAATCGCCACTCGCGTTGCGCACGAAACGGCAACGCAAAGAGTTTGCCCAGGGTAAGTTCGTTTTCCTCACGATATGCAGCGACACCGATCGTGATGGCGTCCTGCGGCACATCTCGCCGCAATGTGCGATGCAGCTTATCCCACCAGCAAAACATCGTGCCCCAGTTTGAATTGGTCTCGCGCTGCACGATGGAATGATGAATCCCGTGCATGCGCGGCGTGACGAGAATCAGGTTCAAAACCCGCTCGACCCGAATTGGCAGGCGCCAGTTGGAATGATGAAAAAGTGTCGCTCCTTCAAACGTGGCGAAGAAAACGACAAGCATGATCGGACCGATACCGAAGAGCACCACGGCTAACGAGAGAAAGCCGGTGGAAAGAATCATTTCGCCGAAGTGAAATCGCGCAGCGGTGCTCACATCGAGATCCAGGTCGGTGTGGTGCACGTTGTGAAATCGCCAGAAGAAGGGCACCATGTGCATGGCCCAATGCCACCACCAATAGGCGTAGTCCATCAAAAGGAAGGTCGCGATTACGACGGCACATGTCGGAAGGTGGATCCAGTTCAATAACCCTACGTGTTGCTGTCGCGCCCAGATCGCGATTGCGATCGGAATGGGCAACATCGCGAGACGAACAAGCGCGAAGCCAGGAAGCGAGAGCACAAAATTCCGTACGAGGCGATGGAGCACGCTGAAATGTTGTCGTCGCAACGGGAATCGCCATTGCAGCCACATCAGGGCCAGAAACAGGCAAGTCAGCAATGGATTGCCGATGTAATCCATCAAGGGAATCTCAGGCATAACGTAGCCTTTATTTCTGCATCGTGTCGTTAGCGAAGCACGAAAAAGCGGCGCAGCAGCGCCGCACTCCAAAACGTGGCCGTCATTTCGAGCCTGTGATCGTCGCTTGCGTTTTGGAGTGCGCCGGTGCTCCGGCGCTTTTGGAATGTCCTGAGGCAGGACACAAGATTGTAAAGCGGCACCAAGAGTTATGCGCCAATGCGCCTGAATTCGAAAGTGGTCTCCGGCTTTACGACTTCACCGTTCATCTCAAGTAGCGGATAGACCAGGAAATTGATCGGTCCGCTTTCAGGTTCCGGGTCAACCACCAAATCGCGACCCTTGGTCAGCTCAAACCGGTTCGCTGGATTATGACCAAAATAATAATCCGCAAGCTTCGGGTTCTTCCACGCTTCACTGATATCCACCGGGACCCACTGACCGTCCGCGAGAAATTCAGCCCAGCAATGGTAGCCCTCGATCTTGCCCTCCTTCTTGTCGGCTGGAATGGTCGCGCCGATGGCGAAACGCGCAGGTATATTGATGCTTCGAGACAATGCGATGAAGTACGCGTGGAAATCACTACAATTGCCGGCGTGCGCATCGCACGCGTAGACAGCGTCTCCACGACCCCAACCTGTACCTGACTTATCATACCGCATGCGGCTGATGACGTGATCGTACAACGCTTTCGCCCGCTCGAGGTCGTCAGTTTTTCCGGCCGTCGCTTTCTCGGCAAGCGTTTTAAACGTTTCGTTTGCTGGCACTAATTTTTCCGGCTGAAGATACCGCGCGGCGTCTGCATCGCCTGCCGGATAGGCGGCCTTTTCCTTGCGCACGACTTTGTATCGCAGCTCGATCGTCTTGCCACTGTCCTGCGGCTGCGCATTGACCACGCAAATGTCATTGCCATAATCGCGGTCCTGAACTTTGTCCCATTTCATCGGGATATTCAGTTTTTCCACATTTACGGTTTGAAAAGAATCTGTCTTCGCGAGCGGTATCCAGATGCGAGCGGAGCCGGTGATTTCGGGAAGTTTGACGCGATAAACAAACTCGAATTCATCGGCGCCTTTGATGATGCCGGGCTCACCGGCGGCATGAATGGTGAGCGAGCCGGCGAGAAACAGCGCCGGAGCGAGAATCAAGCGCATGGTCGATTTCGCCATTCCCTTTCCTAGCTAACGGGCACTTTGTTCCACTTGCCGTTTTCTTCTTTCCAATTGTAAAGGGGTTTACCGTCGATCT
>JBARMF010000297.1:0-16684 GCA_049802315.1 Candidatus Udaeobacter sp. | reverse complement strand
CGTACGCTTGAATGCGTTGGCGTTCGGCGTTGCTCAGTTTGGGTTGGGTTGGGGCGATTACCTGAGTGAGTGGTGCAGTGGGTTGCGGCGATCCGGCCGGACTCGCCGTCGTCTGTCGGTGAGGAGGAAGAGATGGCCCCGGGCCGATTAGAAAATTGGTAAGATTTTTCGACGCGGATTTCGTCTGTCCTGCTCCCAGCAATCCGAATGTCTGGTCAAACCGATAAATAAGATCGACGGTGTAATTCCGAGCGCGGTCGGTGTAGGAGGGAATTTGCCTGGCGAAATTCGCACTCTGGATCGAGATCGTTGGAACGAGCCATGCTGCCAATCCGCCTAACGCAAAAAAACCAATTGCGAAAAGCAGTGCTATGGCCTTGGTGCGAGTAAGCGTTCCGCGAGACATTTTCGTCACCAGCGGATCGAGCAGATAGGCAAGAATTGCGGCGATCGCCACCGGGATCAGAATCGGCTGGAGAAAACTGACGATGCTGGCGCCAGCCCAGATCACGGCGGCTACAATGATGACGAGAATAACTACGAAACAGGCAGTCAACGCCGCCCACATCATCTTGCGCTGCCACAATGTGGGGTAATCCTTCATTTCTCAACATTATCGAAATGTCGGCGTCGGATATTTAGTGTCGATATTCGATGTTCGATGTCAGCGCACTCGTTAGGTGGGATTGGTTTTTTCCGGTAAATCTTTGCCGATGGTCTTTTTCGTGGTCTGGATCTTGTCTGCGAGATTCTTGTTTTTCGGGTCCAGCGACAGCGCTTTCTGCCAGGCTTCCAATGCTTCGCGCGACCGATTCAATTTTAAATAAGTGTCACCGATGTGTTCAAATACGACAGGATCTTCGCGCGGAGCAGTCTTCGCAGCCTGAAGCAGGTCGTTCAAGGCTCGATCGAACTGACCTTTCCGAAATTCCACCCAGCCTAGACTATCGAGGTAGGAAGCGTTGTTGGGTTCGCTTTGCAAGGCGCGTCTGATCATCGTTTCAGCTTCGTTCAAGTTCATGTTGTGATCTGCCCACATGTAACCCAGGTAATTGAGGGTCTCGGATGAGTTATCAGGGTCGAGCGCAATCGATTTACGCAGCAAATCGGTGGCCTTGTCGTACAAACCCGCCTGTTCGGCCGCCGCTCCATAATTGAAGTAGAACTTCGCGTTTACGAAGTCAGCGTCTTCTTCGAGTTGCGCTTCGTGCAGCGCCTCCTCAAACGTGGCTACCGCTTGCTGGCTTTGCTTTGCTTCGCGCTGCGCGATCCCGAGGTAATAAACGATCTCTGGGGCGCCCGGAAATCGGCGCCGGGCCTCGCCCAGCAGTTTGACTGCGCGTTCCGGGTCTTTCAAGGTTCCCAGGAGCAACTCCGCCAGACGCACATATGTGCCGACGTGGTTTGGATTGATTAAGAGGCTTTGCTCATAGTTGGCGGCGACCTTGGCGAACGTGGCTTTCGCTTCCTCGATCCGATTCGCACGCTGGAGCGACCGCGCTTCTTCATCCAATACTTGGGCCAGTAAATCGTACGGCTGATATTTTTCGGGATGCTCTTTGATAATTTGCTCGAGCATCTCAACCGCTTTGTCTCTTTGATTTGTCAGGATAAAACCGGTTGCCAATTTCTCTCGCGCATTTGCATCGTCCGGTTGCAGCTCAAGAACACGCAAATAAAGCGGAATCGCTTCTTTCAGTTGCTGCGATGCCGCGTAGTAATCGGCTACGTCCTTGAGGATACCCGGGTCGTCGCCGGAATTATCCGCCGCTCTTTTGAAGACCTCGTTAGTCTTTGTCAGCTCGTCGGGCTTCGGCTGTGAATCGGATTTAAAAAGAATGGCCACGTATAGCTTTCCGAGGCGTATCCAGAAGTTTGGATCACTGGTATGAACTTTGAGGGCGCGATCGAGAGCCTCGAGTGCCTTTCGCTCTTGTCCCGCGGCAAGTTCGATTTCAACCAGGCGCTGATAGCCTTCCACATCTCCGGGATTGAGAGCGATGGCGCGATTCGCGTAATCAATCGCCTGGTCCGTTCTCTTCAGATATCGCGTGTAGATAAAAGCGAGTTGCTGATATGGCTCCGCGTTATTCGGGTTTGCCTTGATTGCGTCCTTCAGCACGTCGATTGCCTGCGGAAAATCGTCCTGCTGTATCAACAAACCAGCCACGCGCGAGGCGAGTTCTGACTGACCCGGATCGACATTGAGGACTTTTCGATAGGCTTCCAGGGCGCGCTCCATCTCGCCGTTTTCCTCGAATGCCATTCCTTCAACGAAACGTGCGAGCGCGTCCGCTTTATGCGCCCCTGGCGGGCGCAAAGCGAGGTCTGGAGACGGTTTCGCTGCTACGGAATCATCGTGGCGCGCAACGGTTTTTCCAGGATGGCCGCGAGGAACTCTCACAGGTGAAGCCTTGGGCACCTGCGCCTCCGCAAGCGTTGCTGCAGCCAGGAAACTCAGCGCGAAAACAAGCTGTCGGCAGACGCAGCAAACACAGCACTTTTTCTGCTCCTTCACACTTAATCTTATCTTTCTGCCGTGGGTTCGGCAAACCGCCACGGACGGCAGCTTCGTCAGCGAAAGGAAATGAGACCGCGCCTTACAATTTGTACCGGAGTCGCTTCTTATGCCGGTGCGCCTTCATGCGTTTGCGGCGCTTGTGCTTGGCAATTTTTGCTTTTCTTCGTTTTTTAAGCGAGCCCATTCAGATTTTCAGTAAGTGCGAACCCGATTGAATCATCTAATTCGCCGCAGCGCAAGCGTAGTCGGCGATTTGCTATCTGGTTTCTTGTGATGGTTCGACTGCTGCTTTCTTTTTGTCCTGCGCGCCAATGCCAATTTTCTTCAGAAATGGTTCGATCGATTGTTTGCGGCCCAGAAATTTCTCGATCGACTCGTTGACATCGCGCGAATCGCCGGGCTCGTAAATTTCGCGGCGCAATTTCATTCCGGCCTGTTTATCGAGATAACCATCCTTTGCCTTTTCGAAAACGGTTGCCATGTCGGCGGCAATCGCGTCGGCCCATGCATAGCCGTAGTAACCGGCATCGTAACCGTTCAGATGACCAAAGTAGGAGACGAACGTTGTGCTGGGATCAATCGGCAAAAAGACTTTTTCCAGGATCGGGTTCGAGATCGCCACGGAATCGTATGGCATCTCTTCAGGATGTGGATCATGCAGAGCAAGATCGAGTGAAGCGAACGCGAACTGGCGGCGATAAAGCACGCCGGCATCTGCCAGCTTCGCGTCGTTGAGCTTCTTGACGATTTCCGCGGGAATCTTTTTTGACGGATCGCGATAATCGGCAGCGAAAGTATCCAGCACTTTCTTATCCCAAACCCAGTTTTGCAGCATTTGGGACGGCGCTTCAACAAAATCACCCGGGACATTCGTTCCGGCGAAGCGGCCATACTTGGCGCGAGTAACAATGGAATGCAGAGCATGCCCAAACTCATGGAAAAGTGTCTCCACATCCTGATGCGTCATTAGTGACGGGGCGTTGCCACTCGCCGGTGGGAAATTGCAGAGCAAGGCAACAGTCGGTCGCTGATATTTTCCGTTCGGCAAGAGCTTGCCGCTGATAATGACGAATTGCGCGAAGTGATTGAATTTTCCTTCGCGCGGGAACATGTCGAGATAAAACATCCCGAGCGGCTCGCCCGTGGCTGAATCGGTGACGAGATACAGCTGAAGATCGTCAATCCACTTGTGTGGCGCGACGATCTTTTCGAATTTCAGACCGAAGATGCTCTGATAAATGTTGAACATTCCGTCGAGGACTTTTTGGAATGGGAAATACGCGCGCAACGCTTCCTTATCGACGTCGTATTTTTGCCTGTCCCGCTGGTTGCTGTAGTACCGCCAGTCCCACACCATGATCTTGGCGTTAGGATCATTGGTATCGGCAGCCTTCAACTTTTGCAGTTCTGCAACTTCGCTGTCGAATTTTGGCTGGATGCCTGCGACCAGATCGTTGATGTACTTTTCCGCATTCATGCCGGTCTTGGCCATTTTGACTTCCGTCTGGTAATCGTCCCATGACTTATACCCGAGGCGCAGCGCGATTTTGTTTCGGAGCTCCAGCATTTGGTTCAGAAGAGGAACGTTTTTGTTTTTCGCTAGCGTTTCGCGAACGAGGTACAGCTGTTTACGCGTCGCCTCGCTTTTGGCGTTCTCCTGCACTGTGTTGAATTGCCAGGTGACATTCGCCATCACGGTATAAACGTCGTCGCCGGTTTTGATGCCGGGCGAGGCGAAGAAACTTTCCGGAAGCCCATCGAGATCGGCTTTGCTGAACATGACCGGAGCGTTGGACTTAACGATGTTGGTTTCGAAATCCGTTCCCACCTTCGACAGTTCCTTACGCAGTTCCTCAACTTCCTTGCGCTGGTCAGGAGGCAATTCCAAACCCGCACGGCGATAATCGCGTAGCGTTTCCTTCAGCAGCTTTTCATCTTCGCCGCTCACCTTTGGATGCGTATCAGCAAATGCCTTGATCGCCTTGTAAACGTCCTCGCGATAATCGACGCCGACCGCCCAGTCCTGGAACGCCTTCACGGCGCTCTCACCAGCAGCGCGCATGGCGGGATTCGTATTCGTTTCCTTGATGAGAGTGGCTCTATTTGCCGCGAGACTCGCTTCGTAAGTGACGTCATCCAGCGCGACCACAGTGCTCTTGAAAGTCACCTTGCGTGGGTCTTGTGCACCGATCTGATCCAACGCGGCGTTGGCCTTCGCAATCGCGTTTTTCATTGCGGTCGCAACCGCTTGCGGTGTTTGTTCCCAATCGGGAATCGTCAATACGGCGTTCGCCTTTGCCGCGGCGGCACGAAAATCATCGACTGTTTTCATTTCGGCGGCCGAAACGCCTAAGCCCGATGCGAGCAGAATGAGTGAGATATGAACAACTGCGGCTTTATTGGAATCGTTTGACATGGCGGTGCAGGAGCAAAATAGGCCAAAGAGTTACACAGATTTTCACCGATGGCAGAAGGAATTTTGATGAATCTGTATTTCATCTGTGTTCATCTGTGACGAGAACAGCAATCCGACGAGACGCGCAAAGCATGGTCCACAAATTTTTCGTTGCCTTTATTCCGATTTTTGTCGCGATAGATGTTATTGGCTTGGTGGCCGTATTTATGGGTCTGGCTGGGGACACTCCGCGCGAACAACGACAGAGAGAGGGTTTCATCGGCATCTTCACGGCGCTCTGTATTTCAGTTGGATTTATGTTTCTCGGAAAAATAATCTTTACCGCGCTTGGAATCACCGTAGCGGATTTTCAGGTGGCAGGCGGTCTTATTTTACTTGGCTTAGCCGGGCGAGAGTTGCTTAATGTCGCGCCCGCCAGTCGCGAAGCCACGGCCGACTTCGGCGTCGTCCCGCTTGGGATGCCTTTGATCGCCGGGCCGGCACTGCTGACAGCGTTACTCGTACTTGTCGATACAGTCGGGCTGGTGTTTACGATTGCGGCGCTTCTGGTCAATCTCGCGCTGGTGGTGATCGCGTTCTGGAATGCGGATTTTGTCGCGCGCTGGATGGGCAGACAAGGGTTACGCGGCGTGTCGAAAATAGTGGCGCTCCTACTTGCCGCCATCGCCGTCAGTCTAATCCGCCGCGGTTGGCACGGCGTGTAAATATCGCGAACGAGTCAACCGCATGGATTTTGCGCGGCGACCATCTCGTCTATCACGACGCCAATCTCGTCCCGCGCTAAAAACCTGAATCGAAACGCCCGCCGCTGGCAATATGCCGTCGCGCTGAAGGCCAGAATTCCTTCAGCTCGGCGCTTTTATCGCCATGGTCATAACGCCAATTCAACTCCACTTCGATTGCCTTGATCTCGTCTTGTGAGGCCGTCGCTTGCCCGTGATAGATATAAGCAGGCACGCCCTCGCGAGTCTGGGTGAGCGGGTTCATCCCGTACAGATCGAGGCGGCGCTGCTGCAACTGGGCCGTGCTCCAATCCTTATAGGCGGGAGTACGATGGCCCCATACGTCCGCCGTAAACGCATACCGGGAATAAGGGTAGCTGCCGGTCACCGCCGCACCGGGCGGGGGCGCGGGTTGGTTGGCGCAACCAATCAGCCCAACGGCAAATGCTGCTAAGAATAATCTTTTCATATACTTGATGCCTCGTTGGTTAGAGTCTCACTTGCCTCAATTTAACCACACAAATCCAACGTAGTCGCAGGTTTATTTTGCGCTTCAGGACCAATACGCTAGACTGCTAACCCAAATCCAAACGACCGCTGCAGGCCGATTCACAGTACAAACGGGCCGGCTGATTGACACCCCGACGGCCGCTCGGTAAAGTCCTCGTTTTTATGAGATTTCCTCTTCCGCTCACTGCGAAAATCGCTGCGTATGTTATCGGGCACAAGCTGCGTGGCACCAAGAAGTTTGCCACGGTGCTTCAGCTCGAGCCATTGCATACGTGCAATCTAACATGCACGGGTTGCGGACGAATTCGCGAATACTCTACGTCGCTCAAGGACGTGATGAGCTTGGAGGACTGCCTGGCTGCAGCTCAAGAATGCAATGCGCCGATGATTTCCATCTGCGGCGGTGAGCCGCTGGTTTATCCGCATATCGAAGCATTGGTCGAGGGAGTGCTCGCGCAGGGACGGATCGTTTACATCTGCACCAACGCTGTATTCATGCGGAAAAAAATGCGGGAATGGCTGGCAAAAGAATTGAGCAACGCTAAAAATGGCAGCGGCAAAAAAATCGAGGAGAAACTCGATGTGCTCCTTAAAGCGGGATTGATTTCGGAAAAAGACGCCGCTGAAATCCGTAAGGGGCCGAAAGACCCGGCGAAGCCGACGATCGGGCCCAGCAAATGGATGTATTGGAACGTGCACCTTGATGGCTTGGAGCGAACACACGACCTCATCGTCGAGCGCGAGGGCGTTTTCAAAGAGTGCATTCTGGCCATCAAAATGGCGAAGGTGCTCGGGTATCAGGTGGCGACCAATACGACGATCTACAAAGAGACCGATATGCAGGAGATCGAGCGAATGTTCGATTACCTGGCAGATCTTGGGGTTGACGGACACACCATCACTCCGGGCTACGACTACGACGCTGCAAAGCGCGACATGACCAAACGGCTGAATTTGCGACCGGAAGATTTCTTCCTCACCCGAGCTATGACCGTTCAGAAATTCCGAAACATCGAGAACTGGATGAATCGATACGCATTTTTCGGGACGCCTGTCTATTTTGAATTTCTCGCTGGAAAACGGGACCTGACCTGTTCGGCTTGGGCGATCCCCACGCGCAACATCCGCGGCTGGAAGGCTCCTTGCTATTTGATGACCGACGGCCATTTCTCGACCTACGCGGAGCTGCTGGAACAGACGGACTGGAACCGCTACGGAGTCGTCAATGGTGTCGCACGCGATAGCCGGTGCGAAAATTGCATGGTGCATTGCGGCTACGAGCCCACTGCAACGCTTGGCTTGCAAGCTGAGCGCGGCGACACCTGGAAAACAATCAAGTTCAATTTCGGTGCAAAGCCGAAGGCTGCTGGACGCGGCAGTGAAGTGCTCGCGTACAACGGTGTCAGCTCGGGAAATGGTCATCTGACTGGTAAGCGCGCTGAGCCAGCCGCAAAAGCCTCTTAAACGATCGAAATGCCGTCGCCCCAATTGAGAGTCTTACCAAGGTCGCCCGACACCTCGGAATCCGACTCCGCCGCGGATCAAGAGATTTCGCGGGCAATTTCCCTCGCACAGGAAAATCTTTTGCGGCAACAAAAAGCTGACGGGCATTGGTGCGGCGAGCTATTGGTCGATAGCACGTTATGCTCCGACTACGTCGTGTTCATGCATTGGTTCGGCGAAGTGAACGCGCAACTGCAGCGGCGTTGCGTTCGTCACATTCTTAAACGCCAATTGCCTGAGGGCGGCTGGAACATTTATCACGGTGGACCGAGCGAGATTAATGCGTCGGTGAAGGCGTATTTTGCTCTGAAGCTTGCCGGTTGTTCTGTGGATGCGCCGTTTATGCAGGAAGCGCGCGCGACCATCATGCGGCTGGGCGGGATTCCGCAGATGAACACGTTCAGCAAGCTTTACCTGGCGTTGCTCGGCGTGTTCCCGTGGAAGTATTTGCCGTCGATTCCGCTGGAGATGGTGCTCCTGCCGAGCTGGGCTCCGTTTCACATTTACAAAATGTCGTCTTGGAGCAGGGCGATGCTCATTCCGCTGTCCATTATCAATCATTTTAAGCCCACGCGGGTTTTGCCCGGAGAAAAGCAATTGCACGAGCTATATCCACTCGGCACAGAGCAGGCCGATTTGCGCCTGCCACGCAGCGAAAAATTCTGGACCTGGCGCAATTTCTTCCTTCGCCTTGACGATACCTTCAAATTCCTACAACCGCTTCGAATCGGCTTACTGCGGCAACGCGCGTTGGAAACAGCGGAGCGCTGGATGCTCGAGCGAATCCGAGAGGGTAGCGATGGTCTTGCCGCGGTTTATCCCGCGATGCTGAACTGCATGATTGCTCTGCGCTCGCTTGGCTATTCAAAAACACATCCAGTTTACGCGAAGGTGGAAAAAGATTTCGCCGGCTTGTTCGTTGACGATCCAGACGATTTCAGAATTCAACCGTGTCTCTCGCCCGTCTGGGATACAGCCATCACAATCATTTCGCTCGCGGACTCCGGTCTTTCACCAGAACATCCAGCACTGCAAAAAGCAGCCGAATGGTTGATCAACAAGGAGGTGCGAATCCGCGGAGATTGGGCGATCAACAATTCGTATCCCGAAGCCAGCGGCTGGGCGTTCGAGTACAACAACGCTTATTACGCTGACACTGATGACACCGCGATGGTGTTAATGGCGCTGAGGCTTGTTCAACCGGAAGACTCACAGTCACTGAACGGTTTGTTTCGTCGTGCGCTTGGGTGGCAGCTCAGCTTCCAATGTCGCGATGGAGGCTGGGCGGCTTTCGACAAGAACGTGACGACTCAGTGGTTGGAAGATATGCCGTTTGCGGATCACAATGCCATTCTCGATCCCACCTGCAGCGATTTGACTGCGCGCACGCTCGAGTTGCTCGGCTACATCGGTTTCGATCGGAATGCAAAATGCGTTCGCGACGCTATCCAATATCTAATCGCTACTCAGGATGACGATGGTTCCTGGTACGGACGCTGGGGAGTGAATTATATCTATGGCACCTGGCAAGTGCTGCGTGGCCTTCGGGCAATCGGCGAAGATATGACTCAGAATTGGGTTTTGCGCGGACGCGATTGGCTGGAGAGCTGCCAAAACAACGACGGCGGCTGGGGCGAGACCTGTGGCACATACGAAAATCCATCGACCAAAGGAATTGGCCCAAGCACTGCGTCCCAAACCGCCTGGGCGATTATGGGCATCTGCGCCTGCGGCGACTTGGACCGGCCGAGCGTTCAACGTGGCTTGCGTTACCTTCTTGGCTTGCAAAAGGCCGACGGCTCATGGGATGAAGATGAAATCACCGGCACCGGTTTCCCGCGCACGTTCTATTTGAAGTACGACATGTATCGCCAGAATTTCCCGCTCTTAGCTCTCGCGACGTATGTGAATCATCGCAACGGACTCGGGCATCGTCTCGGCTTTTACCGCTGCGAAAGGTAGGGTCGGCGCGCTGCGCCGACCGGACGCCGCAGCGCGGCGTCCCTACCATGAAAAATAAAACCTGTCGCTCGGAGTAATTCGATCTAACAGTAACCATTATGGCTTACGAACTACCTAAATTACCCTACGCATACGATGCCTTGGAGCCGCACATTGATGCGCGCACAATGGAAATCCATTACACGAAACATCATCAGGCTTACGTCGATAACCTGAACAAGGCGATAAAGGGCACCGATCTGGAGAAGAAAACCGTAGAGGACCTCATCGCTGATCTGAATGCTGTGCCGGAAAACATTCGCACAGTCGTGCGAAACAACGGCGGCGGTCATGCCAATCACTCGTTCTTTTGGAAAATCATGGGACCGAATGCCGGTGGGGAACCTAAAGGCAAACTCGCCGATGATATCAACTCCGCGTTCGGCAGCTTCGATCAATTTAAAGAAAAACTCAGCACTGCCGGTGTAGGTCGTTTCGGCAGTGGCTGGGCATGGCTCATCAAGAAGAATGAAGGGCTTGAAATAATCTCGACGCCAAATCAAGACAGCCCTCTGATGGACGGCAACACGCCGATCCTCGGTGTCGATGTGTGGGAGCATGCGTATTACCTGAAGTATCAAAACCGCCGCGCGGATTATCTCAAGGCATGGTGGAACGTCGTGAACTGGGACGCGGTGGCGGAGAGTTACTGAGAAAGCGCTGCGGATTCGCCTCTGGGTAGCGCACGCGTCTCGCGTGCTGACGAGGGCGTCCCCGCGATCGTGGACTTTCTCTTGAGTTCGTCATCGGCGAGGGTAAACAACACTCCAAAAAAAGATTGTTTCGGCGTGACGCCGAAACCAGCACGCGGGACGCGTGCGCTACCCAACGGATGGCTTATCTCAACGAAAATTATCTGAAACTTCAGGCCGGCTATCTCTTTCCGGAGGTGGCGCGGCGCGTGCGTGAATTCTGCGAAGCCGATCCAGAAGGTGCGAGGCGATTGATCCGCTGCGGGATCGGTGATGTTACCGAGCCGCTTCCGCTCGCAGCTATCGAAGGTATGAAGCGCGCGATTGATGAGCTGGGACACCGCGAAAGTTTTCGCGGTTATGGTCCCGAACAGGGCTACGAGTTTCTCAGATCAACCATCGCGCAATGCGACTACCGCGATCGGAATATTCACATTGCTGACGACGAAATTTTCGTTTCTGACGGATCAAAAAACGATTGCGGTTACGTGCTCGATATTCTAGGCGGCCAAAACAAGGTCGCGGTCCCCGATCCAGTGTATCCGGTGTACGTGGACACAAACGTGATGGCGGGCCGCACGAGCTCGGCGCGAAAGGATGGCAGCTACGAGGGCATTTATTATTTGCCCTGCAAGGCTGAAAACAATTTCGTGCCCGAGCCACTTAACGAGCATGTCGATCTTGTCTATCTTTGTTTTCCAAACAATCCAACTGGTGCGGTCGCATCGCGCGCGCAGCTCGCAAGCTGGGTCGATTACGCGCACGAACACGATGCGCTTTTACTCTTTGATGCGGCGTATGAGGCATATATTTCCGATCCTGAAATTCCGCATTCTATCTTTGAAATTCCGGGGGCTCTCGAGTGCGCGATTGAGTTGCGCAGCTTTTCGAAGAACGGCGGCTTCACCGGTATTCGCTGTGGATTTACGGTAATGCCGAAATCGGTGCTCGCACGGACGTCAGATGGTCGTCAACTGCCACTGCATCCGCTTTGGCAGCGTCGTTGGAGCACGAAATCGAACAGTGTTGCTTACCCGGTTCAACGCGGCGCTGAAGCGTTGTATTCCGCAGAAGGCCGTAAACAGGTTCGTGAGCTTATCGATCATTATATGGGAAATGCCAAAGTCCTTCGCGCCGCTGCCGCTGATGCTGGCTTGGAGGCTTTCGGAGGAATCAACGCGCCGTACATCTGGGTGAAAACGCCGGACGGCTTGACAAGCTGGCAACTGTTCGACCGGATGCTGCGCGAGCTGAACGTCGTCATCACACCCGGCGCGGGTTTCGGCGCACAAGGTGAAGGTTACTTTCGCATCTCCGCGTTCAACAGCAGGGAAAACGCCGACGAAGTGGCGCGGCGTTTGAAATCTTTACGAAGCTTGTGAGGCAGACAATTTTTGTCTGCGAACCAAATTTGCGCACGCAGGATTGCCTGCCTCACTCCAGTCACGTAAAGTGCGCGAAGTTTCTCGGGGACCATCTGGCGTGCCGGAACGAAAACAAAATCTTCCACAGCTTTATCGCTTTTGTTTCCTGATGCTCGGCGACTCACGGAAGGCGCAGGAAGTTTTTCACGCGACGTTGCGTGAGGCCGCGATGCGCGCTGCCCGCGGCGACCTGCCGAGCGAACCGTTCTGGCTATTCCGCGACGCGCGTTGGCGCTGCTTGGAAGCGACCAAAAGTGACTTGCAACCGGAGCCGGTCGAAATGGATGAGCGCGATGTGGCTCCAAAGGCTGAATCACAAATTCAGCGCCTCGATCCCATGCAGCTGGCGATTTGGATTTCAGCTGCCCCGGACCCACAGCGCAGCGCACTGGCACTTTTTTATCTGGATGAATTCGACCACCGGGAAATCCTCGATATCGCCGAATTGAAGCTAAGCGAGCTTTCGCGTGTTCTCGCTAAAGGCCGCCGGCAATTGCAGGCATGGCTTGACTCCAAATTTCCTCAAGCGACCAACGTATGAAGCTACTGTCGCTGATGCGCCGGCAACGCTCTCTTTTGAATTGCGCCCCAATCAGCGCGCGTCAGTTAGCCGACCGTCACATGCGCTCGGCAATATCTCGTGCGGACGGCTCCGCCGAATTTGTCGATCAACAAAATTTCGATCGCGCCGTTGCGCGCGTGGTTCGTCTTATTTCCATTCCGGCGGAGTCTGCCGAGTGGTTTTCGGAAAAAGATCTGGTCCCCGTCACGAAGCGGACTTGGAAAAGCACTCTGCGTAACCCGGCCGTGCTAGCGATCAGCTTCGCCGTGGTGGTGATCGCCGGAGTATTCATTTTTAATTTCGTTAGCCACTTAAATGATTTCCCGGGCTCGGCGACAGCTCGCAAATTGTTGGGCGTGGCTGCTTCGACGCGCCCGGTGATGCTGGATCCGGTGAACGCTGAAGCGGGTACATTAAGCGACCTGTTTTTTATGAAACACGGTTTGGAGCATTACGACGTTCCGGAACAGTTCGCCGATTTTGGGACCATCGGTTGCCGCGTTTTTGAAGACGACGAATCACGGCGTATCGCTCAAATTTGGGTCTCAGAGAAACGCATGCAGTTCTTTCTCTTTCCGGCCGAAAGAGACAGCAAAAGCGGCGCAGTGATGGGGTTTCCGGGCTGGCGTTATGTTCACCAGGAAGGCTGGACAGGTGCGGTGACCGAACACAGCGGCGTTTGCTTCATGGCCGCCGTACGCGGCGAGGACAAGGATTTACAGCCATATCTTTCGCAACCCAAGGGATAGGGAGTGCCAGGGGGGAGAGTCGAACTCCCGACCAACCCCGAAGGCTTTCGGGGCTGCTCTACTGCTGCAAATAGTAAATGGCGAGGGCCGGATTCTTCTTCCGTTTCAGTGCTCGCTCGATTCTCCGCGCCTCTTCCAACGCTGCTACTTGTTTTTTTGCTACTATCATAAGTTTCGTTCCGAGACGCTTTGTTGTTGCTGTGTGACCGCGGAGATGTTGGGCGAAGCGCGTGTCCAGATCAACGCACGAACCAATGTAATGGCGACCGCTTATGCCACGCAGACTGTAAACCCAGGCCATTTCAGAAAGTGCCAGGGGGGAGAGTCGAACTCCCGACCAAGGGCTTATGAGTCCCCTGCTCTACCACTGAGCTACCCTGGCTGAAGGCAGGAAAGCTGAATCTCATCACCCTTAGTGTCAACGCGCGCGAACACGCGCTGCTTTGAATTATTCATACGCGTTGAGCGTTGAAGCTCAGTCCGTGAGCTGGTAAGCAGAGTTTCGGAATGACTAACAGGCAAGCCATTCTTCAAAAAGTTTTCGCAAAGGGAAATTCCTATTGGCTAACGCGGTTTGTCATTCTGCGACTGCTTGGATTTGTGTATGCAGTCGCATTCTTGGTCGCGGCAAACCAACTCGTCCCGCTCATTGGCGAACATGGGTTGACGCCGTCCACACATTTTTTAACGGAGGTGCAAACGCAGCTCGGTTCACGAAGCGCCGGTATGTTTCGGGTGCCTACTCTGTTCTGGTTCGGAATTTCCGACGGTGCATTATCAATCTTCTCCTGGGTTGGACTCGCGCTGTCGCTCATTGTCCTCGCAGGGTACGCGAACGCAATCCTGCTTGCAGTCCTTTGGGCGATGTACATGTCGATCGTTCACATCGGCCAGATTTGGTACGGTTACGGCTGGGAAATTCAGCTGCTCGAAACGGGGTTCTTATCGATTTTTCTTTGTCCAGTGCTCGATGGCCGGCCGTTTCCCAAGTCCAGGCCACCGATCCTGGTGATCTGGCTTTTTCGGTGGCTCGGTTTTCGCATCATGTTTGGCGCCGGCCTGATCAAATTACGGGGCGACCCCTGCTGGCGCGATCTCACATGTCTTTACTACCATTACGAAACGCAGCCCATCCCGAACCCGATCAGCCGATATCTGCATTTTGCCCCGCTTTGGTTCCATAAACTTGAAGTGCTTTGGAATCACTTCGTCGAGCTGATCGTGCCCTGGTTTTCTTTCGGCCCGCGAACGGCGCGGCACAGTGCCGGCGTGCTTCTGGTCACGTTCCAGATTTTTCTCATCATCAGCGGTAATCTTTCGTTTCTCAATTATCTCACGATCATTCCGTTTCTGGCGTGCTTTGATGATAGTTTTCTTGGGCGTTTTCTGCCGCGATCAATCGTGATACGCGCGCAACGCGCGGCTCAGGAATCGCAGCCGTCGCGCATTAACAACGGTATCGTTGTGGCGTTAACGATTATGGTGGTCTGGCTCAGCATTCCGACGGCGCTCAATCTCGCGTCCGGCCGGCAGTTGATGAATTACTCATATGATCCCCTCGATCTCGTGAACACTTACGGCGCATTCGGGACTGTAGGACGTGAACGCGATGAAATTATCTTTGAGGGAACGGATGACGCTTCGATTACTGGCGACACTCAATGGAAAGAGTACGAGTTTAAAGCCAAGCCGGGTGATCCAAATCGCCGGCCGCCGTTCGTCGCGCCATATCAGCCGCGCATTGACTGGCAAATTTGGTTCGCAGCGATGTCGTCACCTTCCGAGTATCCGTGGACGCTGCATTTTGTCTGGAAACTTCTGCACAATGATCGTGGCACGCTATCGCTGATCGCGAACAATCCGTTTCCCGACGCGCCGCCCCATTACATTCGGGCGCGACTTTATCACTACCAATTTGCGCCTATTCGCGACAAATCATGGTGGAAACGCGCGCCGGTCGGAGAATGGCTGCCCGCTCTCTCCGCTGACAATCCGCAGTTTCGCAGGTTGCTAGAATCGATGGATTGGCTTGATGAGTAATGCGCAGGCATCCTGCCTAAATTGAGTGAGTACAATTTGGCGAAGGCGAGATGAAATCTGCTCCCTTTGTTTTGGAGGACGCTGCGTTCAATGATTTGACCCTAAGTTGGACTTGAATGAGGTGACTCTCATTAGCACCGCGCTTCAGCGCGGTGTGTGCCGTAGCATCCCGTCGAAGCCGTTTAAACGGCTTTACTGCATCTGCAGCTTGGCGTAACACCTGGCTCAAGCCAGGTGTTAATGAGATAAGGCCTCATCGGAGTCGTTGCTGAACTAAATGTCACCGCGTTGTTTCAGGTGCGCGATTGTTTCCGGCATCATGCGATAGCCGAAATGTCCTTGTCGCACACATAAGAGTTCCGAGCCGCGCCATGTTTGGTGGATCGCTTCGATTTCTGCAGACGGAGCAATCGAGTCGAATTCCCCCGTGACGAATAGAATCCGCTTGGGATCGCACACCGGACGGCCGTGCAATGGCGAGCTCAGATGAAAATGCCGCGCAACGAGAGCGCGCTCGATGTTTGCCTGGACCAGTTCGCGCCGAAGACGACGCGCTGCCGGGCTGTGCCAGATGGCATGCTCAACGTTTACGATAGGCGACATTAACGCCACAAATCTGAAATCGCTCTCCACGAGCGTCAGCAGCGCGCCAATCCATCCGCCGTAACTGGTAGCTAGCACGCCAAACTCACGGCAGCCTTGTTCCCGCAGTGATTCCATTATTTGCCGGAGTTCGATCACGCCCTGACGTAATCCTTCCGCGTTGCGAACGAGATCCGGTGTGATTGCCAGTTCGCCATTCCAGTAACCCGTCGGGACACGCGAAAAGTGGTATGGCAAATGAACGAAACAGGCGTTCCAGCCGAGTTCATTGAATTTCTCTGCCCAGCGGTAGTAGCCGGTCGGGCTGGAGGACATCAGGGAGTGCAGCAAAAACACTGTCGGCGCTCTGATCCATGTGTGTGGATTCGTTCGGAAAAAATCCACGCGCGCGGTGTTGTTTGCTGCAAAAGCTGTTTCGATCGGGCTGCGCCACGACAGTGTTGCCATACGTGAATCGCCAACGTCGTTCACAGTCGGCTTTGAATCGGAGGCGTCGTTGCTACCGTTCGCCTGCGGAATGACATAATATTCCTGCGGGGAGAGCTGCTCGCACGCCCTAAGGTAACGCTCCATTTCTGATCGACTGTGCCCATTCAGCGGGTGGCGTCGATGAAGCCAATTAATCGATGCGCAGAGAAGTGAATCGACTGTTTTTGCGCTCGCGCGCTGCAAGGTGTCATTCCGAGCGCAGCGAAGCGCAGTCGAGGAATCCCGCGGCGTTGCCTTGGAGGCTTGCAACGGGGTCCCTCGACTTCGCTCGGGATGACAAGCTGTTTTGCTCATCCGCTCCTGCGGCGACTGGGGCAGATCGTCTGCGGTGAGGCAAAATTTTTCGCGCAGCTCAGCGTAAAGATTTTTGAAAGCGGCAGCCAATTCGGATTCGATGCGTTCGCGCGCCTTAGATTTTTGCAACTCTGGAGCACATGAAATTGGCTTTCCAA
>JBARMF010000296.1:0-6521 GCA_049802315.1 Candidatus Udaeobacter sp. | reverse complement strand
CGCGAGGTCCCCCTTGTGCTCGCGCGAATGATTGGTAGCACACTATCTGCCCTGAACGGAAGCGGACGGGCGTCTGGAGTGCTGTGTCCTCGGTGTGAGTTGACGAAGCACCCATCGAGTTCAATCGTTTTTTGACCACATTCGTGACATCCGCGTAACCTGTCACGCCGTAGCCTTGGCGTAGGTGGATTCTTGGTTCCTAAGGTTTCTGCATTTTCCGCATAACCTCCCGCTGGTTTCCGTTCTGTACCTCAGTGAACGGCCAGAAATGACAACTCAATGACGAGGAAAAGCCAAAACAAGCAAAACCAAATCAACTAAGGAACAAAAGATGAAATCATTCAAATTCTTCAAACCCGCTCTGGCGAGCACGCTGGGAATCGGTTCCTGGCGCCTTGCCCTACTCTTAGCAACGGCTGTCTCTCTTATCGGTTATCCGAAGCCAGCAAGCGCGGCGACAGTTAATGTAGCTGTCGGATGGTATGGCGGCCTGATAGATTTCCATCCTTCGTCGGTAACGATCCACCCAGGCGATCAGGTGAAGTGGGTTTGGCTTACGAGCGGCCACAGCACAACGTCAGGCCGCCCGGGAATGCCCAACGGCATATGGGATTCTGGAGTTCGTAGCCAGGGAGCGACTTTCATTCACACGTTCAATAGCGCGGGTACGTTTCCGTACTATTGCACTCGTCATGGCCAGGTAGGCAAGGTAACAGTTGCGATCCCAACACCAACTCCTCCTCCAGGCCCTCCAATCGTCACAACTAATCCGGCAGCGTTCATCGCGAGTTTTTCCGCTACGCTTAAAGGGTCCCTCAAGCCAGATGGGCTGAGCACTACTTTTCATTTTGAATATGGCACAACCACAAGCTACGGACTCACAACCGCTCCCCAGACTCACACCGGAGACACGTCCCGGCCTGTCAGCGCTAACATCAACAGCTTAGCCGCGCATACCACCTATCATTTTCGAATTGTAGCGAGTAACACGGCCGGTACTACGTTCGGCAGCGACACAACCCTTACCACGCTTCCCCTAACTGGATTTCCAATCGTCACAACCACACCTGCAACGGATGTAGCTAATTTAGCGGCGACACTCAATGGTGTACTCGATCCGCATGGGTTAACCACGAGCGTTCATTTCCAATATGGCACCACGACCAATTACGGGCGCACCACGGCTGTGCAGAGTCAGACTGGAAACACGTATCGGAACATCGCTGCCAACATTAACGGTTTAAGTAGGAACACTTTCTATCATTTTCGAATTGTAGCTACCAACAGTGTCGGCACCAGGTACGGCACCGACGGGACCTTTACCACACAGTAGCAACAAGTGATAATCACGAGAGTGGCATCGTGAGGAGGAGTATAGACCGGTTGTAATGCACACCGCTATTAAAACAAAGTCATACACCGCCGCGACTAACCAACCCGCGCCGCAACTGATCAACAATCCTTAGAGCGGCCCCTTTGGTCTGAAAAAATTCCCACACTTGGTCATAACCTCGCGCTGATTTCCGTTCTGTACTCCGGTGAACGGCCAGAAATAACTCCTCACAAAGAGGAGCCAAACAACAAAAGGAAACATTGAATCAACCTAAGGGGAAACGATGAACCTTGAAAAGTTAATGCAGTTCAATAATCCACCTGGAAAAATCAAAAATAATATGACAACTCCACACTTAAAAAAATCAATCGGCAGTTCGTCTTCGCGGCTTGCTCTCCTTCTCATCGCGCTCGTGTTCACCTGCCTCGGCCTCCGACAGAACGCTCAAGCCGGTTACATCGTAACCCTGCAGCAAGTCGGGCCCAATGTTGTCGCGACCGGAAGCGGAGCTATTAACTTGACTGGACTGACTTTTTTTCAATCGGACGGCGTATTCAGTCCCGAGATACTCCCAGGCGCCGGGGTCCAGGCTGGCGGGGGCATTCTCACGGGGCCGACTTCTTCCAGCGTGGACCTTTACTTCGAGCCACGTGGACCGACGAGTTTCGGGAGCGGTGGCGCAACGCCTGCCAGCAGTGGCAGCGGCGACATGGTCGGGATATTCCCCATACATCTTATATTCGAGCGCGCTCTCATTGTTCCAAGGGGCTATGTCTCCGGTACTTTTCTATCGAACAGCGCGACCTACAGCGGCAAGACTTTTGCAACCCTAGGCGTAACACCGGGCACCTACGTATGGACGTGGGGAACCGGAGCGAACCAGAACTTCACGCTTCAGATCCCTGTACCGCCGCCGCCAGTAACTGGGCCTCCGGTCGCCATCACCAATCCCGCAACCTTGATCGCAAGCTTTGCAGCCAACCTGAACGGCTCGGTGAATCCGCACGGATTGACCACCAACGTGTATTTTCAATATGGAACAACGAACAGCTACGGACTCACTACCGCCCCGCAAAGTCACACTGGGAACACCTCCGTAAATATCAGTGCGCATATTAGGGGCTTGACTGCCAGCACCACCTACCATTTTCGGATCGTAACCACTAATAGCGCGGGCACCAGATACGGCAGCGACACAACCTTTACCACGCTTCCCCCAACCGGGTTTCCAATCGTCACAACCAAACCGGCGACGGATGTGGCTACTTTTGCGGCGACTCTCAATGGTTTACTCGATCCGCATGGGTTGACCACGAGCGTTTATTTCCAATATGGCACCACGACCAATTACGGGCGCACCACGGCTGTGCAGAGTCAGACTGGAAACACGTACCGGAACATCGCTGCCAACATTAACGGTTTAAGTAGGAACACTACCTATCATTTTCGAATTGTAGCTACCAACAGTGTCGGCACCAGGTATGGCAGCGACAGGACCTTTACCACGCAGTAGCGA
Source organism: Candidatus Udaeobacter sp. (assembly GCA_049802315.1). Lineage (GTDB taxonomy): Bacteria > Verrucomicrobiota > Verrucomicrobiia > Chthoniobacterales > UBA10450 > Udaeobacter. Next base: position 3,672 of record JBARMF010000296.1, on the reverse strand, counting down.
CGAGTTGTGTTTGTTTGTTTCGGCGCGCCCGGCGGTCGCGCGTTACCGCTGGGCGACGGACTGAAAAACAAAGTCATGCGTCGGCCGCGTCGAAGCGCTCGCCTGGCCTACGTAGACATCTCTGCAAGAAAATCGATGAGCTGCTCAGTTTAAAATCTTTTCTTCGTGTGTACGTCGTCTCCCTCGCGCCAAAGCAGCGCTGTAGTGGCAGGCGTGCCGCCCGCAATTTCCCTAAAGCAGAGCCGACACGGCTGCCTCAGCAGTCATCCAGTCGACGTGCCATAGCTGAGCGCAGCCGAAGGTGGGGCTCACCGAAGCAATCCTTGTCACAGAACGCAACTCCGAAGGCTTTCGCCCGCCGCGGCGGGTAAACTGAGCAGGCGAACATAACGAAGACTGCTTTCACTCGTATGGAACCAAATAGAGTCTTCCCTGCCTTTTGTTCCCTTTGGTTCCGAAAAAATTCCACCGCTTCCCCATAACCTCGCGCTGGTTTCCGTTCTGTACTTCAGTGAACGGCCAGAAATGAGTTCTCCTTGGCGCGCCGGAGCCCGCGAGTGCGGGACGAAGGTGGCAATGACGAGGAATCAAAAAGGCCAAAAACAACAAGGAAATCAAACAATGAATAACATCAAAAAAATCAGCTTAATGACAGCAATATTCCTGATCGTGGCGCTCGTCAGCTCCGCGGTGGAAGCCGGAGTGATACGAATTAATGGTACTATCGCAGGGAGCGAAAGTGGCGCACCTTTTCCCGATCCAGCGGAAGGGATTTATGTCAATGGGAGCGTCACGTCAACCGACACGGCGCTTGGTCCATTCACACTGTTTTATTCGCTCCCAGTGGACTTCGCTTTCGCGAATACGCCACCTGGGAACGCCGGGGGAAGTCGTTTGATAGTGGGAGACGCCGCCAACGGTGACAGCATTTTGGCGTGCTTTTTGGGAATTAACAGTGGTTTATGCGCCAACGGCGATCTTCGCCATGTGGATCCCTGGACCATTATCGGCGGAACGGGCCGGTACGCTGGTGCTAAAGGCAGCTTCACCACGGACCAATGCTCGAACCTTGATACCGGCGAGACCAGTGGTACCATCAGCGGCACCATCGTCGTAAGAGGACGGTGAGCGTTGGCAGGCCTCTGCCAAACCGTCGCCGAGCGTAGCGCTTGATCCCGTTGGTGGGGCAAGCGCTACGCCGGCAAAACAAGGCCAGAACTGAATCAAAGACGAACCGTTGAAGTGAAAGGCAACCTACCAAAGCTAAACAGAAAGATACGGGGTTGGCGCGTTCCATCCGCGCCAGACCTGTTTACTCACGAGCACACTTGTAGTCGCCGTCGTCGACTGCGGCTGCCGGAGCCATCCGCCTTCGCTAACCAGCCTTCGCGCAAGGCTACGGCGAGTCGAGAAGCTACGGCGGACAAGCCGACTCCGGCTATCCCCGAAAGTTCGGGACTTTCCAGAAGGATCGCGCCGGCACGCTTCATCTCCTCGAGCGCGCGGTCTATATCACCAGGCTCTAGCTCGATACCGCGGCATCCGTCCAAGATGACGCATGTCGTTAGGCTAAGGTGACGGGCGGCGAGCGCACTGTATTGACGCAGTAGTCCAACGCCAGACCCATAAGGCAGATCTCCTTGATCGATCGCTTCTCCAAATAATGGGCGAGGCCGGTGTGTCGTCGATTGGCGTTGTCAAAAACGTACTGTAACTGCGTACACACAACAAAAAGTTCGCGATCGCGAGGACGCGCTCGCCAGGTCGCCGCGGCGACCGCTCAGCGGACAACCGCTTGCCACTTGCGTTCCGTTCCATCTGGGGAAGCAAGAGTTTGTGGGGACGCGTGGTGACGTACAAAGAATGACGAAGCCCGAATGCTCAATGACGAACGACATACGGTAACCACTTCGTCATTCCTTCGTCATTAGACATTCGCCATTCGTCATTTGAGACGGAGGTGGAGTGAAAACCAATCGCTTGCTAGTTTGGCCACTTGCTCCAGTGCACCCGGCTCTTCAAATAAGTGCGTTGCACCGGGAATAATTTCCAGCTTCACTTCGCAACGCATCTGGTCGCGCGCCATTTCATTTAGCTCGATGACAACGCCATCGTTGCCGCCGACGATAAGGAGTGTCGGCGCTTGGACTCGTGGCAAGGCATCGCCAGCTAGATCGGGACGTCCACCACGGGAAACGACCGCCCCGATGTCCTGTGGAATTTCCGCTGCCGCAACCAACGCTGCAGCGCCGCCTGTGCTTGAGCCGAAATATCCGATGCGCAGATGGCGCGTTTCCTCTTGTTGGCGGACCCACTTCGTAGCGTGCACCAGCCGCTCGGCCAGCAAACCAATGTTGAATCGGTGTTCACGAGTGTTGATGTCGAGCGCTTCTTCTTCAGGCGTCAGCAGATCAAAAAGTAAGGTCGCGAGGCTGGCACCATTGAGAATGCGTGCGACAAATTGATTGCGCGGACTGTGCCTGCTGCTCCCGCTGCCGTGCGCGAAGAGGACGAGTGCAACGGCATTCTCTGGAATGGTTAAATTTCCAGAGAGAACTGCGTGTCCGGCCGGAATTTGTACTTCATTCATCTCTTCGTCTTCGTCTTACTCCTGCTCCTGCTGATCAAGGAGCGGCGGTCTCCTCGGGCGCCGTAGCCTCGGCGAAGGCGGCTAGTCAAGGAGCGGCGGTCTCCTCGGGCGCCGTAGCCTCGGCGAAGGCGGCTAGTCCGACGTTTCACTGAGCGGATTGGAAATCGCCCTTCCTTGTCGCTCTTGCGCGGCTCGGGTCAGAAGTTCGCGCACGTCGTCGTCGCCAGTCTGCGAAAAGTCGTCGTAATACTGGCCTACGGCTTGAAAGAACGGAGGCGTGCTTAGGCAGATGGTTTCATCGGCTTCTTGTGCAATCTCCTGGCAGGTGTCTGGCGGCCCTACCGGCACTGCCACGACGATTTTCGCGGTACCCCGCTGTTGCAATGCCTTCACCGCTGCGCGCATGGTCGCGCCCGTGGCCAATCCGTCATCGACCAGGATCGCAATCTTGTCGCGCAACTCCGGCGGGGGACGTCCTTCGCGATAAATTTGTTCACGCCTTTGCAGTTCGGCTGTTTCTTTGCCGGTCACTGCTTCAATTGCCTCGCTTGCGTATGGTATTGCCCGCACAACCTCTTCGTTTAAAACGCGCACCCCGCCCGACGCGATCGCGCCAGCAGCCAGTTCTTCAAATCCAGGCACGCCAAGTTTGCGCACGATAAAAACGTCAAGTGGTGCGCGCAGGCTCTTCGCCACTTCATAAGCAACAGGCACGCCACCGCGCGGCAGACCGAGCACGATTACGTCGTCGCGCCCCGCGTACTTTTCGAGCTTTTCCGCCAGTTGCCGACCAGCTTCTGCTCTATTTGGAAAAGCTCGCTCCATGCGACTGATCGCGTCGCTTTGTTAAACCGCCGCTCCGCAATCCTTTCTGTTTATAGATTCACCGTTGAAATGCGGCAAATCTCTTCTCTTAGAGTTTCGCGGCTCAACTCGGCGATGGGCGTCTTTACGTCGGTCTGCTCTCGGTGTCTGGGGAGCGCGGGCGCCTCGCCCGCACTTTTCGGCGCCCCCGCCGAAAAGCCCCGAAGACGTGTCCCGCGAGGCGCGTGACACAGCGGGCGAGGCGCCCGCGCTCCCCA
>JBARMF010000295.1:0-1729 GCA_049802315.1 Candidatus Udaeobacter sp. | reverse complement strand
GTGATGTAGTGCTTGGAATCACGGCCAGTGGCCGGACACCTTTTGTGCGCGGCGCACTCGTCCGAGCCAAGTCGTTAGGCGCAAAAACAATTCTGCTCACCTGCAATCCCGCTGTAGCCGGGGGCGACGACCCCGGCCATCCGCGAATTGCCCGTGAGATTGATGCTTCTGCCCGGCCGCGGTCAACGCCCACGGCTACAAATGTCGATCTGCTGATCCCGCTTCCTGTCGGACCGGAAATTCTGGCGGGGTCCACGAGATTGAAAGCCGGGACCGCCACAAAGGTCGCGCTCAACATTATCAGCACGGGCGCGATGATCGGGCTTGGGAAAGTGCGCGGCAATCTCATGGTCGATCTGCGCACCACGAGCACGAAATTGCGCGACCGCGCCGTGCGGATCGTGGCCGAAGTGACCCAGCGCGATTACGAATCTGCCCGTGGCTTGCTCGAGACGAACGACTGGAACTTGCGCGTAGCGCTGGAGAAACCTTAAAAAATTTCTCATTCGTGTAAGCGCAACGGAAGTGGCTCGTGCGAAGATAGGTATGTTTAACCGAAAGGAACAAATCCTATGCTGTGGACAATATTCGTTATTCTGCTGGTGCTATGGCTGGTTGGATTAGTCAGCTCGTACACGCTGGGCGGGTTCATTCACATCCTGCTCGTGATCGCGATTGTGGTGCTGATTATTCAACTGCTGTCAGGGCGCCGGGCGTTATAGCACCGAAATAACTTCGAAGCGATGAAGCCAGCCGGAATTATCGGCATCGTTCTTATCGTCATCGGCGTCATCGCTCTGGCGTATGGCGGGATCACGTACACCAAACGCGAAAAGGTGTTGGATCTCGGCCCAATTCAGGCGACGGCTGAAAAGCAAAAGACCATTCCGTTCCCCCCGGTATTAGGCGGGATTTGTTTGGTCGGCGGAATCGTTCTGGTGATCGTCGGCAGCCGGAAGGCCTAGCGGCAAGCTCCAGATCCCAAGCGTCAAGTTCCAACGAAATTCCAATTTCCAAAGATCAAACTCAGAAAGCTTCAGGCGCCCCGAGCTTTATTCGCAGCACAAGGCACTGCGCTGAACGGATTTGGAAGTTAGGGCTTGAGATTTCCCTGGGGTTTGGGATTTGGATTTTGGGATTTCCAAATCAGCCGCCGGCTTTCAATACCGCGAAAGTTTTGCTGCCTTTGCGGTCAAGATAAAGAAGAACGCCGCGCTTCGGATCCGCCTTGTTCAGCGCATCGCGGAATGATTGCACATTCGTCACAGGCTTGCCGTCCACCTCCGTAATCACGTCTTCGCGTTCAATGCCCTGAGCACCGGCGATGCTGTTTTCTTCCACGTCGGTGACGATTACTCCCTGTTGCGATGACAGATGGAGTCGCTCCGCGACATCTTTCGTCAGTTCCTGCACCTGCAATCCAAATTTGCCGAGGTCCTGCGGTTTGGGTTCGCTCGGTTGGACCGGTTGATTCGATGCGCGGGTGACGTCGTCTGGCAATTCGCCGGTCTTCACAGGCACCTTTATCGCCTGGCCTTTGCGCCAGACCGTCAGCTCGACGTCCTGACCGACTTTCTTTTTCAAAATTTCATGCTGCAACTGTGAATCGGACGTGATCGCACTCCCATCGACATGCGTGATCACGTCGAATGGACGCAGGTTGCTCTTCGAGGCCGGCGCGTCCGCTTCGATCGTGCGAACCACCACGCCTTTGTCCGCGCCCTTAAAC
>JBARMF010000294.1:0-2061 GCA_049802315.1 Candidatus Udaeobacter sp. | reverse complement strand
ATCAGAAATGGATCGAAGTGACTGATGTGATTCGACGCCAGCAAAAATCCGTTGGCGCATTTTGCATTCTCCCGGCCAATTACGCGAATACGCGCGACACAGCCAAACACCAATCTCACCAAAAACTTGCCAGCGTAATACACGGCTCTTTTCATCTTTGGGGTTTCGAGTGTGCCGTGGCTTGCGCTCGACCGGAATTTATTTTTTCAGGCTGATTGAATTTTTGAACGTGGTATTGTGTTGCTGGTTCCAAACCAGTTGTCGGTCAGAGTCTATGAAACCGAGGAGTCCTTCCAAGGGCGGTAAGAGGCGCTTTCCGCAGACGGACTATTTTTTTCATTCGGGTTTCGGTCAATGGCGCGGCCATTTCTGGTCTTCCGACGGAGAAGATCGATCTCGCTTTCGGAATCTTGTTAATCTGGGGCGGGAATACCGTATCGAGGCGGCACGGGAACGAGCAAAGGAGATGGCGGCTTTCGCCGTGATTGTTCTCACCTCAGCCTGGCCCGTGGTCTACATGATTGTGACGGTGGTGAAGTTGCTCAGCAAAGCACGGCCGCTGAATTGATCGTCTCGCTGTTCCCGCGGTTACTGTCGCGGTTTTGGCCAGAGAAATTCGTCGCGATACTCTGGCGACTGTTCTGGAGCGAACCCGTGACGGCTTGTGTTTTCGATCACTACGCGCGGGACGAGAAAGTTCAGAAGATAATCTTCGCCGCCGGCCTTGGTACCGCTGCCGCTCATTTTGAATCCGCCAAAGGGATGGCGGCCGACGATCGCGCCCGTGCACGAGCGGTTGATGTAAAGGTTGCCAGCTTCCAGGCGGGCTTTCACCCGCTCGATATTGTCAGGGCTGCGCGAGAAAAAGCCGCCCGTCAATGCGTAGTCGGTTCCGTTCGCGACCTCGATCGCCTCGTCGAGATCCCGCACTTTCAAGACGCTTAGCACCGGCCCGAAAATTTCTTCACGCGCGATGCGCATATTCGGTTTTACGTCGGTGAAAATTGTCGGCGGAATAAAATACCCATGCGGCGGGACTTCCTTTGCCTGGTAAGCGAGTGTGGCCTCTTTTTTCCCGGTCTCGATGTATTCCAGAATGCGCCGGTAAGCAGGTTCATCTATAACCGGGCCGACCATGATGCCTGGTTCCTCGGGATTGCCGACTCGCAGACTGGCTGCAGCTGGAATCAAACGTTCCATAACGCGATCGTAATTTTCCTCGAGGAGAATCAGACGCGACAGCGCGGAGCACTTTTGTCCCTGAAAACCGAATGCGGAATAAATTGAATACATGATGGTCTCGTCGAGATCTGCATCTGCATCAACGATCATGGCGTTTTTGCCGCCCATCTCGCAAATCACCCGTTTCAGTTCGCGTTGACCAGGGCGGGTAATTCCGGCCGACTCCCAAATTTTCAGTCCCACTTCACGCGAACCGGTGAACGCAATTAAATCGACGTCCTTGTGATCGACCAAATGCGCTCCGATTACGGAGCCGTGTCCCGAAAGAAAATTGAGCACGCCTGGCGGAACACCGGCTTCCTCGAACACTTGCATGAGCATGGCGCCGCAGACAATCGATTGCTCGGACGGTTTCATGATCACGGCGTTTCCAGTAACAATTCCAGCCGACGCCATGCCACACAGAATCGCGATCGGAAAATTCCACGGCGCGATTACAAAGGCTACGCCGCGCGGCCAGTAATGGTGATAACTTTCTTCGCCCGACACCTGCTGCGTCAGTTTGGGGCGCCCGAGTCGCCGCATTTGCTGCGCGTAAAAGGTGCAGAAATCGATCGCTTCGCGAATATCGCCGTCAGCCTCCGACCACGGCTTGCCAACTTCGAAAACTTCTACTGCCGAGAGTTCGTAGCGCCTGCGCTCCAGGATGTCGGCCACGCGCTCCAGCAATCGCGCCCGTTCCTCGACCGGCGTCCATCTCCATTTTTCGAACGCGGCACGTGCAGCTTTAACGGCACGCTCTGCATCGTCGATTCCGGCTTCGGTTCCATAACCGACAATCTCGGTCGGCTCGGCTGGATTGACCGAAGGCGTCATATT
>JBARMF010000293.1:0-2083 GCA_049802315.1 Candidatus Udaeobacter sp. | reverse complement strand
GGCGATCAGATTAGCTACTACATCAAGGCGACGCCAAAGAAGGTTCCTGCCTACGAAGCCGCCAAACTAGCGAGCGATTTCGATCCGCAGAACCGCGACGAAAACGTCGATTATTATGTGGCCAAGCTCGATGATCTCGTGAAGAAATTCACTAGCTTCACCACCGCCGCTTCTGCGCCCAAGCAGGAGAGCTTGGCGCTATAAAGCGTCAGTAGTGGTAACGAAGCTGCATAATTAAGAGTTCACCCTTTGAAACCTGATAAACCATTCTGTGTTCGCTGGTGATGCGTCGCGACCAGCATCCTAGTAGAGCCTGCTTGAGCGGCTCAGGTTTGCCAATTCCGCGGTGCGGATCGCGCATGGCATCTTTGATGAGCTATCGGATTCGCGCGCTGACCTGCGGATCAGTCTCTTGCCAGTGCGAGTAGTCGGCCCACTCCTGCGGCGTAAACACTAATTTCACTCGTCGAGATTGATTTTCTTTCGAATCAACTTGCCGCGCTTAATAGAATCCAAAGAATCAAACAGCCGCTTCGCGTTCGCTGGAGAGCGCAACAGGCGGGCGGTCTCCTGGAGCGACTCGTATTCGGACAGCGAGAGCATCACGACCGATTGGTCACGTCTGCGCGTGATAATAACTGGCACGTTGTCCTCGCAAACGCGGTTGATGGTGTTCGCGAGGTTTTCTCGCGCCTCAATGTAAGTGATCGACTTCATGTGTTGGAGAGGACACTGTCCAGTCAGCTGAATTCAACTGTGGAGCAATGTAAGACTTGCCCGCAACCCGCAACCGCGCAGAAGTATTGCTCATGAAAATTTTTCGCCGTTCGCTTCTCGGTGCTGCGCTCCTCGTAACAGTTAACAACGGCTTGATTGCCGAAACTGAACACGCCGATATCAAAGCGGAAATCACGAAGCGTCACGACGAGGCGGTGAAGCGGTTGCAGGATTGGATTGGCCAGGTTTCGATCGCGGCCGAGGACCGCGGATATCCGGAGGGCGCTGAGTACATGGCGAAGCTCGCGCGCGATGCGGGATTTCAAAACGCAGCCGTAATCAAAACAGATGGCAAGCCCGGCGTGTTCGGCACGCTCGACGCAGGTGCGCCGAAAACGGTCGGGCTCTATTTCATGTATGATGTGAAACAGTTTGATCCGTCGGAGTGGTCGTCGCCGCCAACCGAAGCTCGAATCGTGGACAAACCGCCACTCGGAAAAGTGATGATCGGTCGCGGCGCAGTGAACCAGAAAGGACCGGAAGCAGCATTCCTTGCGGCGCTGCAAGCCATTCGCGGCGCGGGAAAGAAAATGCCGGTAAACCTGGTGCTGGTAGCCGAAGGCGAAGAGGAGATCGGTTCGCCGCACATCCCGCAACTCGTCAGGCGACCCGAAGTGCTCGACGCGTTACAGAAATGCGTCGGTGTATTTATGCCATTTGCGGCACAAGACCTCGACGGAATTGTCACGGTGAACCTCGGCTCAAAAGGTGTGATTGAGCTTGAGCTGGTGTCGAGCGGCGAAAAGTGGGGACGCGGTCCGGCAAAGGACATTCACTCCTCACTCAAGGCCATGGTGGACAGCCCGGCGTGGCACCTGGTCAAAGCGCTTAACACACTCGTATCGGACGATGGTAACGTGATTATGATCGACGATTACCCGAAGCCGCTTCCGCTAACCGCTGAACAAAAAACGATGATCGAAAAAGTATCCAAGACGCGCAGCGAAGCGCTGGCGAAAAAGCAATTTAGCGTGCAGCATTGGATCAATGATTTGCCGTGGGAACAGGCGAACGAACGGCTTGAATCGCAGCCCACTGTAAATATCGAAGGACTCGTCGGCGGCTACACCGGCCCTGGCGGCAAAACGATTCTTCCGCATCGCGCCGTCGCGAAAATAGACATGCGACTTGTGCCCGATATGACAGCGGCTGATGCGCTTGCCGCATTGAGGGCTCATCTGGCGAAGCGCGGCTTCGGCGACATCGAAGTGAACATGACCGGCGGGTACGATCCGACGGAAACGTCAAAAGATTCGGCATTAATCCAGGCACAATTGGCAACTTACAAAAAGTTTGGAATCGACGC
>JBARMF010000292.1:0-5988 GCA_049802315.1 Candidatus Udaeobacter sp. | reverse complement strand
GCGCTGGAAGAAGCTGCTCAAGCAACTTAGGTAGGGACGCTGCGCTGCGGCGTCCGGACGGCGCAGCGCGCCGTCCCTACCACAGGCGTTCATGAAGGTTCCCGATCGCAAACGATTGCCGCACGATGTGCCACTGTGGGTTGATCCGAGCAAGGAGCATTATTTCATTACGATCTCGTGCGAAAAACGCGGAACAAATCAGCTCGCTAATGACTTTATCGCAGATGGGCTTGTTAGCACCGTTGAGCACCGGAATGCAAAAGGTATGTGGTACGCACACCTCGCAATGATCATGCCCGACCACGCGCATCTGGTGCTCTCGTTCCCAATGACGGAAAGGAAAGTCCAGACAATCATCAGTAAATGGAAGGAATGGACTGCCAAAAGTCTGAAGATCGATTGGCAGCGCGACTTCTTCGAACATCGCTTGCGAAAGGAAGAAAGTTTTCGCGAGAAAGCCGATTATATCTTGGCGAACCCGGTTCGTGCAGGTCTTGTCGAAAGAGCTGAGGACTGGCCATACAAGTTCATCGCCGAGGCGTGGTAGGGTCGGCGCGCTGCGCCGACCGGACGCCGCAGCGCGGCGTCCCTACCTTGTCGCGCTTTGCAATTCGTCAACGAGCGCACTTGCGTCGTAGACTTTTCGAAGCGCCTCGATGATCGCGGCGGAATCAACAGAGACGGCGCGCGACTGCTTGTCCGTGTAAGTGCAATCGGCCACGAGTGATTGAATGTTACCGTCGAAAATAATGCCGACGAATTCGTTTTGCTTGTTCACCACTGGACTGCCGCTGTTCCCGCCGATGATGTCAGCGTCGGAAACGAAATCAAACTTCGTCGACAGGTTGAGCTCCGATTTTTTGTCGAGCCAACGTTTCGGCAAATCAAATGGCGGCCGGTTGTCATGTTCGCTCGCCCGCTGATAAAGACCGGCAAAATCGGTGAACGCGGGAATTTGCTTTCCGTCCTGCTCGTAGCCGCGCACCGTTCCATAGGAGAGCCGCAGCGTGAAAGTCGCGTCCGGGTAACCGCTAGCGCCTTCAATGGAAAACCGCGCCTTTGCAATATCTGCATAGGCTTGTTTTTTGATTTCATCCTGCGCGTTGTAAATCTTTCGCGCTTCCCTGGCTTGTGCATCGATCATCCGAGCGAGATCGATCATCGGATCGTGCACCGCCTGCAGCGCAGCCGCGTCTTTGCCGTAGAGATCTTTACGCACGGAGGCTTCCTTGAGCTTTGTGCCTGAGACAAGCTCAACTGCGCGCGCGTGCGGAGATTTTCCAGCGAGGACTTTTTTCACCAGCGGATTGTCTGCGCCGAATGCAGATGCGAAATCGCTCAATGAGTCCGTGAGCCGCAAAACCTCGTAATCATCATGGATTGGTTCGTTGGAAAAGAGCTCCAGTTCCAGTGATTCGCGCGCGCTATCACGAAAAGTCGGGATCCGTTCTCCGTTCGGCTTTGAGCGTTCATCGGCTGCGCGCACTAGCAGCCGCGCATATTTGAAAAGATCTCCGGAGAATGCTCGTGGCGCACGGTAACCAACTGTGACCGGCCGTTCCTGTTCGAGGTAATTGTACACCGGCGCGTTCTTCGCAATCTCCACCTGCGCATTCTTAATTCGGTCGTAGGCAGAAAGTGTGGACTTGAATTTCGAATCGCGCCCAATGGCATCGCGCAGCTTTCCCTCGCGCGCTTCAAGCGCGGACCAGATCTGCGGATCAAGCAGCCCAGCCAGATAACCGTTGTAGCGTTTGCGGTTGTTTTGAACGCCGAACAAGTCCTCGCGCGCTTTACGCGCGTTCTCGAATGAACGCGCGCTGTAAGCCGATTCCAGCACTTCGCGGCGATAAAACATGTTCAGGGCGTACGGCAGGTAGCGATCACGCATATCGGCCATCTCGGCCAACGTGAGTTGCCGGTCGGTTTTGCCGGGGCTGCCGCTTACGAAAATAAGTTCGCCATCCGCCGGCCCAGTAGAATTGAATTTTAGAAAGTGTTCGATCTTTGCGGGCTGGCCGTTTTCGTACACCCGAAAAAGGCAGATATCGAGATCGTACCGGGGATACTCGAAGTTATCAGGGTCACCGCCGAAGAAGGCCATTTGCTGCTCAGGCGCAAAAACTAATCGTACGTCGTCATAACGTTTGTAGCGGTAAAGATGATACGCGCCGCCTTGGTAGAGTGTGACGACATCCGATCTCAATCCGGTTTTATCTTTGCTTTCCTTTTCAATGGCAGCGATCGCCGCGTTGCGCGCACCGGAAGCCTGATCGCTTGTCATGCCTCGTTTCACCGCGCTGGTGACGCGCGAGGTTACGTCCTCGATGGACATCAGCACGTTTAGCTCCAGATCCGTGGATTTGATCTCATCAGCCTGCGTTTTCGCGTAGAAACCGTCCCGCAGATAATTGTGCTCGGCGCTGCCCATCTTCTGCAACGTATCGGCGCCGACGTGATGGTTCGTGATGACCAGGCCGTTCGGCGAAACGAAGGAGCCGCTCCCGCCAGAGTTGAAGCGAACACTGGCCTTTTGGAGATGTTCAAGCCATTGCGGCGATGGCTCGAACTGATACTTTTCGTTGAGTTGTTTTAGCGGCGGCGCATTAAAGAGCCACATGCCTTCATCGGCAAATGCGGACGTAGTCATTCCGAGAACGAAAAGGAAGACTGAACAGCGAAACTGCAGGGAAAACCACTTGTACATGCGCGAATCATAACGGGCACCCACAAAGGCCACAACCTCGCGCTTTGTTTCGATCCTAATTTGCCGGCGGGAAGCTGTCAGCTTCCCCTACAGGTCTACAGATGTACATTTCGCTGATGTTTCGGACCAAGCGTCGCAAAATTGAGCGGCTCGACTTTATTCTGGCCGGCGCACAAAAGTCCGGCTCGACAGCGATGCACTACTTTTTGAGCAGACATCCCAACATATGCATGGGGGATCAGCAGGAAATCCATTTTTTCGATAACGACGCGATGTTCGTTGCAGAGCCCAATTATGCGGAATTGCACAAGCATTATTCGCCGATTGCTCCCTCGACTATCGCAGGTGATTGCACACCGAGTTACGTGTATCACGAACCAGCGATGCAACGGATTTGGAATTACAATCCGAAAATCAAATTGCTGATCCTCCTGAGGAATCCGGTCGAACGTGCGTTCGCCCATTGGAACATGCAGCGATACAAAGGCATCGAGCCGCTGGATTTTTTCGACGCGATTCGGGAAGAAAAAACGCGCATAGCCGGCGCGCCGCCGGCTCAAGCGCGCCGTTTTGCGTATCTCGAGCGGGGATTTTATGGACACCAACTCGACCGCGCCTTCAAATTTTTCCCGCGCGAGCAAATCAAGGTCGTGAAATTCGAAGACTTCAAAGCGAAGCAGCGCCAAACGCTCGCCTCAATCTTGTCGTTCCTCGGCCGCAAACCCTTGCGTTCAGTGCGTAACAAAGATCGAAATATTGTGCCATACGAACGGGCGATGAACTGGGAGGAGCGCGTTTTCCTTTACAATCTGTTCGCCGAAGACATCTCCAAAATTGAGCAACTGCTGGGCTGGGATTGTTCAGATTGGAAACTGTAATCGGTAGGGACGCCGCGCTGCGGCGTCCGGACATCGCAGCGCGATGTTCTTACCTGATCTTCCGGCTGGCTGGAGCGTCGCCGCAAACGATGGGGATACAAAGCCTCTAGTAGGAGATCACAAATTCGTGGACGTGTGCTGGGTCGAGTTGAACTACTTTGCCGAGTCCTATCTCAGATCTGTTTGAATCGCGGCCGCTCAGCTGGATTCGCAGCAAGCAGCGCTTTCCAACGCACGATTCGCGCACCTTGCGATTCAAAGAACGCGCGCAGTTCTGGCGTGAAAAATGAAGAACCGTCCGCGCGCCGATTGAATTCCAGAAGAAGTCGCCCTTCAGGTTTGAGGAACCTCGTGCGCACATCGTTGATGAAGAATGTCCAGTCAGCCTCTGTCCATTCCAGCCATCCACCGTTTTCGCGCCGTGCGATGCGGTGGAAACATACGCGATGTGCAGTAAGGAGATCGAATCGTTTGCCCAAATCCGGCAATGGCTCCCCCGCATTAATTCGCGCGACGACGCGGCTAACGCCGAAGAACTTGGTCGTCCCGCGGAAAAAAGGTTCATCATCGGGGTCGAGCCCGAGACCCTTGTGGCCAAACATCCCGCAGAGATAGAGAAAATATCCAGGCCCACAGCCTAGATCCAGGATGTCGAGCGACGGTGAGCGATCAAGCCAGAGATCCTGTACGCGCTTTACGTTCACGCCAACCCAGTAGTTGGCATCCTCGTAAGCGTTGATCTTTCGCGCATTCGGTCGATACGGATAATCCTCGCGCAGCCTTATTAGCTCCGCTCGATCAATTGTGGAGAGGATGCGCCGAGAACTCACCGGATGCGTCCAACGGCGAGCGTGCTCCCACAGACTTTCCGCCGCGTTGCGGGTAAAAAGCTTTTGGAATTTTTGCGAAAGTCGCACGGCAAAATGATGCAGGAAAGCGCGCTTTACACAAGGAACGGCGGCTTCCAAGCCGCCGAGGGATATGACGGCTGGGAAGCCGTCACTCCTTGATGTTGACTCGGATCAGACCGGTCGAGCCTTGGCGCGTCATGAACCCGCTGGCCCAGCCGTTGCCCGGATAGAAGTATTGTTCATAGCGCCACAGCATCTCTAATGTCGCGCCGGAAGACTTTTTCCAACGCACTCGATAGTACAAATGCCGTTTCCATGATGGCGAATGGCCGGTCATGAAATTGACCTCGAATGGCGTTGGCCAATTTAGAATGCTCCGACGGATTTCTATCAAAGCATCATCGCCCGCCGACGGCACCGTGGCGAGGTTCTCTGCTTCTGGCCGCACCGGACCAAAAGCAAAAACCTTTCCTTGATCCGCTAAAGCAAGCTGATCAGTTTTCGTCGTTCCGATACTGGGAATCGGGCCATTCCGGTCGTTTAGACTCAGTCCAAGATCGTTAACGTGAAGGAGGCCGCCAGTCCCGCTGCCTTCATAACCGATCGAATCAATTCGCGCTGAGGCCATTTCGATCGTCCCGAAACGATCGAGAAAAAGTGAAATCTGGCGTCCACCAAAAATCCAGCTCGCCAATATGGCAATGCCAATTGCGATGAGAATTCCAAGCGTGACCAGGATTTTGCGCATTACCTTGAACGCCGCGGATTACGCTGATTTTCCGGATAGAGTTCGCCAGTTTGTCATTCTGAGCGGAGCGAAGAATCTCTGAACAGGTTTTTAGCAACGCAGAAATCCGAGATCCAGAGATGTTTCGCTTCGCTCAACATGACAATGAAAAATACCGGCTCATTCGTGTCATCCGCGAAATCCGCGGTGCAAGTAAGTCTATCCCTTCTTGCGCTGAATATACTCGTTCACTTGTTCTTCGAGAACATCGAGAGGCAACGCACCGTTTTTGAGCACGGCATCGTGAAACTCCCGTTGGTCAAATTTGTCTCCTAGTTCTTTCTGTGCGCGAGCGCGCAATTCCTGAATCTTTAGCATGCCGATTTTGTAGGCGCACGCCTGGCCGGGCGCGACGATGTAACGTTCGATCTCGGATTTAACTTCTTTCTCACCCATACCGGTTTTCTCGCGCATGTAAGCGATCGCCTGTTCGCGCGTCCAATGCTTCGCATGAATGCCCGTATCGACGACCAACCGAACCGCGCGGAAAAGTTCATCACGGAGGCGTCCCAGATCTCCGAATGGATCGTTGTCGTACCATCCGGCTTGTTTCGCCAGCCATTCGCAGTAGAGCGCCCAGCCCTCCATGTACGCTGTAAACGGGATTATCTTGCGAAATTGAGGAACGCCTTTGAGTTCCTCTGCAGTGGAGATTTGCCAATGATGACCGGGGACGCCCTCATGATACGCGAGAGTTGGCATGCTCCATTTGGGCACCTCGTTCATGTCCCGCAGGTTCGCGAAGAAGATTCCCGGACGGCTGCC
>JBARMF010000291.1:0-1966 GCA_049802315.1 Candidatus Udaeobacter sp. | reverse complement strand
GGATTCCCAGGGTTCAGCGGGACACCGAGCGTGTTAAGCACCAGGTAAGCCGTGAAGTAAGCCTGATACAGCACATCCACATGGGTAAATGTGGCGAGACCGCGTCCATTATGGAGAAAGCGACGTTGTGGATCCAGCTGAAGCTGCAATCCGGTGTCGATACCATTCTGGACTTGTTGGAAAGTAGTCGGATCGGTCATGAAATCGATGCCCGCTGCGTAGGTAACCATTCGCTGATCCATTTCTTGAACGCCCAAAAAACTGGGGGTGATACATAGCTGAGAAATGTAAGGCCCAATGGTCTCGCCCGGATTGCCCCCGCGGAACAACAGAGCCGGCGTGACGTGACCCGACCCGTTCCTCGGGCCGGCGTACGTGGGCATGGTGTCCAGCTCGGCCGCAGCCTGCGCGGCGGTAGGATTTGAAGCGTAATCGGTAAACGCGACATCCCGGAGCAGCGAAGCCCAGTAAAGTTCCACCAGTTCCGTGCCGTAGGCAGCGCTCGCGAGGGCTGGCGCGGGTGGGACCACGACCTGGCGTATTTGATTGGCAGGCGATGGTGCGTTCCCGAACTGCACGTCATCGCACCCTTCCAAGGAGAAGGCGTTTCCCGCAAGCGGTCCGTTCAATGTGCGGGGTCCGCCGAGAATCACGCTTTCAAAGGCGGCGAAAGTACCGGTGTCAATGGCGTGCCGGAAAGTCTGGAAAGCTGAGGGATTAACCAGGCCGATCCCGTCCTGCAGAACGCCCTTCGTGTAGGTGCCCGACTTGTCCGGATAGCGCGCTTCATCACCGTTGGTGGTGTGCGGCGGAACGGGAATCAGTGCATCTCTGGTCGCCGCCTCGATGCGGAGGGCAAGGGACTGTCTGACCCGCGGATCAGACATGCCACTCAGAAGAGCGTTCGTGTCCCCAACGGCGCGATTGTAATCCTGGGCAGAGGCGACCGCGGCTTTGCCCAAGACCGCGCCGCCCGCCAGTGCCGCACCGACCTGGCCTAAAAACTTGCGGCGGCTAGACACTTTGGCAGCATTGTTGCCGGAAGGTTTTCCTGTTTCGGGTACATCAGCGAGGGCATTTTTCTCATTCATTGTAATCTCCTTGTATTGGCCGGCCGGCTGGCCATTGCATAACATCGTTGTCCCTGCGCCCAGTTAATTACGAATGGCCCCTTCTGAACAATAACAATCTTACGGGCGTGCGGATTTTATCTGACACGCACTGTTAAGAGTCATAGATGTGTGACCATTTTGCCTCGTGTTCTCGACCTTCGACGCTGCTGCATCGGAGCGGCTGGGAGCGGACAGCTTGCCCGCCGGCGTGCGGGCAGTCCATGCTAATGCCAATGCCGTGCTGCTCGTACCCAATGCGCCCTCGCAATTCGCGAAGCTTCCAGTATGCGTTTATTTTCCAATTGCATGCGCGCCGAGCCATTCCAAATCCGAAACTTTATCGACGGCGAATTCGTCGAACCGATCAGTGGTCGATATCTCGACAACGTCGAACCGGCCACAGGCAAGCCCTATTCGCAAGTGGCCGACGGTGACGCGCACGATGTTGATCTTGCGGTGGCTGCCGCCGAGAAAGCTTTTCGCGATTGGTCAAAAAAAACGGCAGACGAACGGTCGAACTTTCTGCTGCGAATTGCCGCGTTGATCGAGCGCGACCTGGAAAAGTTCGCGCGCGCGGAGTCGATCGATACCGGCAAACCGATTTCGCTGGCACGCTCATTGGATATTCCGCGCGCAGTCGCGAACTTCCGATTCTTTGCCACGGCGATTTTGCACACCGAATCGGAAGCGCACATCACCGACAACATCGCGTTTAACTACACACTGCGTCAGCCGCGCGGTATCGCCGGACTGATTTCGCCATGGAATCTTCCGCTTTACTTGTTGAGTTGGAAGATCGCGCCTGCCATCGCTGTCGGAAACGCCGCCATCGCAAAGCCGAGCGAGTTAACGCC
>JBARMF010000290.1:0-2087 GCA_049802315.1 Candidatus Udaeobacter sp. | reverse complement strand
GTAGTGTGCGCTGTCCTCAGCGCATTTTGATGTGACGCCGCAAACCAATCTCCGCTGAGGACGGCGGACTCTACAGCACATGTCTGCTGCGGATTTAATCACGCCACAGGACGGCGCGCACTGGTGCGGCATCGGCACCGGCAATTTTCAGAGGCAGCGCAGCAAAATTGTAAATGCCGGGAGCGACGTCGCTGAGATCAAGTGATTCAATGATAGCTATTCCCGCCCGGGCAAGGGCGTGGTGATTCTGCAGCGATTTCGAATCGAGCTCATCCATTGACGGCAGGTCGACACCTAGCAGTTTCACGCCGTTTTTTTGCAACCACGCCGGAACAGCGGCCGCGATCACGGGGATACGATTTGGAAAAACTGTCGAGTCGCTCCATCGTCCTGTCTTTACCAGAAGGCGTGAGGTCACGGCGATCTCTTCAGCGTGCGGACGCAGATCCTCGCGAGTGATCAGATGTTTCTCCGTCGATTGAAAAAAAGTTTCCGCCAGATCGACTACGATTGCGCGGCCTAGATAAATCTCGAGCGACGCTTTTTCGATCGGTGCGCCATTCACCTCGAAATGAAATTGCGCGTCGGCATGCGTGCCGTTGTGAACGCTCATCGCGATCGCGCCGAGATTTACGCTCGCGCCTTTTGCGATCTCGTTCGTAACACGATAACGAAACGGCTCGTCGCCGGGCCATTCGGCAAAGTCATTCGATAGCGTTCGAGAGATGTCCCAGATCTTCATCGCGTTGTAGAAGGAGCGACGGTCTGCAGTTCTTCAAGAATTGCTTGCGCAGCCCGTTCGCTGGCGCCGGTGCCCCCAAGTTTGATGATGATTTGGTCAAAGTCCAAAATCATTCGATCGCGCGCGGGTGAGTCTTCCATGAGCAAACGGACAGCGGCAACGATGGCGTTCGGTTTTGCCTCGTGTTGAATAAACTCCGGAACGACTTCTTTACCTGCAAGCAAATTAGGCATGCCGAGAAAATCTACATTCACGACGAGCCGCGCTGCCACGTACGTCGGCCAGGCGACTTTGTAGATCAGGACGAATGGCATTCCAAAATAAGCAGCCTCCAGCGTGGCGCTTCCGGAGGCCACGATTCCAACGAAGGCGCGCTGCATGATGGCCGCAGTCTGACCGACTGCTATTTCAAGCGATTCGCGACCCGCCAATTGTTCAGGTCTCATCATTTCCTCCATCTCGCGTGCGAGTTCTTCGGATGCGGCTGCGACTTGGAACCGCAAAGTCGGATTGAGTTGCAACAGCCGGCGCGCGGCTTCGATCATCACCGGAAAGATTTTTCGTAATTCGCGCGAACGACTGCCCGGAAAAAGTCCAATCAGATTCTGATCACGGTGAGTGTCGATCTTCTGCGTCTCAAGCCTTTCGATCATTGGATGACCGACAAACACTGCGCGGAGTCCCGATGCGGCGTAAAGCTTGGTCTCAAACGGAAAAATGCAGAGCACAAGATCGATGAAGCGCGCCATTTTTTTGACGCGGCCGCGGTTCCACGCCCAGACCTGCGGGCTGATGTAATAAATAGTTTTGTGGCGCTGCGATTGCCTTCGCAGTGCGCGCGCCAGTCGCAAATTAAAACCCGGATAATCGATCAAAACGATAGCGTCGGGTTTGCTTTCCTGAATTTCATTGAGCGTCTGACGGAACTGCTCACGAAAGTAACCGTACTTTCGCAAAACTTCCCATAAACCGAGGACAGCTGCATCACCGATCCAGTTCTCAAATTGCGCGCCGGCGACCTCCTGCATTTGCGGGCCGCCGCGCCCGGTGAATTTCAGCTCAGGATCCAACACGCGCAGTGAGCGCATCAACGCTGCGCCGTGATTATCGGCACTTACTTCACCGGCGACGAAATAGATGGTCATGGCTTTCATCTCCGTTGTAGCCACGAGCCTGTAGCCCGTCCACCGTTGATGCTCACAAAAAGACCGCCGACACGGCAGTGGCTACAGCAAGCAATGACCGAGCCGTCTTATCCACTCGACGAGATTTGCTTCGTGATCTTAACCGCCAACTCCAACGCCGCGGTCGCTTGAGAACCGGAAACACGCGGCTGTCGTCCGGT
>JBARMF010000289.1:0-4911 GCA_049802315.1 Candidatus Udaeobacter sp. | reverse complement strand
CCAGCGACACCGTCGACTCCTTCGCCCAGCTAACACCGCTAATTACGTCGAAGATTGAAGCGTCGCTACACGCTGGAAAAGTGGTGCGCGGTAGAGGTTTCGAACCTCTGACCCCTACCGTGTCAAGGTAGTGCTCTACCACTGAGCTAACCGCGCATGAAAATCAGAAGTGATAACTGATCGGTGATCAGTAATCAGTCAAGATCAAGGAGGACCAATCACAGGCACTGGTCACAGATCAGATCGATACTGGACAACCAGAACACCTCAGACGAACATTTCGCTCCGCGTGAGCACACTTTTTTTCAAGCGTTTTCTGAAGCGTCCGTTCCAAATCGCGTCGATTGTACCCAGCTCGAAGGCGATGGTGGAACGTGTCGCCAGCAAAATCGATTTCACCCAACCGCGTGTGATCGCGGAGTACGGCCCTGGCGAAGGAGTGCACTCACGCGAGATCGCGCGACGGATGACACCGGATTCGCATTTGCTCCTGTTTGAACTCGATGCGCAGCTGGCAAGAGCATTGGAACGGCAATTTGCCGGCGATCGGCGGGTCCATGTGATTCATGGCGATGCGGCCTCGTTGCCGTACGAGTTGAAGCGCCGCGGATTCGCTTCGTGCGATTACATTCTTTCCGGCATTCCGTTCAGCATTCTCAAGATCGAGAAGAAACGCGCACTGCTGCGAAAGACGTACGATGCGCTTAAGCCCGACGGCAAGTTTATCATTTACCAGGTGACCAACGAGTTGAGGCAGCACGCCACCGTTTTCCAGCGCGCCAAATCGGAATATTTTCTGCAAAATATCCCGCCAATGTTTATCACGGTATTTCACAAGGTACCGTCGGCACATGGCGGTGGACGCACGTCTACGAAGAGCCGTTCGCGCCTCGCCGGCGTCGGCGCAGAGCGTTCGGCATGACGGAAAAACCGACGCGAATCGAAAAGGATTCGATGGGCGAGATGACTGTGCCCACGCATGCTCTCCACGGCGCGTCTACGCATCGCGCGGTTTTGAATTTTCCGGTAAGCGGTTACCGATTTCCGCGACCATTCATTCGCGCGCTGGGTCTAATCAAATGGGCGGCCGCGAAGGCGAACCAGGATTTAGGTTTGCTCGACGCCAACAGAGCAGCGGCGATCGCACAGGCGGCCGAAGAAGTTCTCGACGGAAAGCTCGACGACCATTTTCCACTCGACATTTTTCAGACCGGATCAGGCACGAGCACCAACACCAACGCGAATGAAGTGATCGCGAACCGGTCGGCGCAACTGTCGGGGAAGTCGATCGGATCGCACGATCCTGTTCATCCGAACGATCACGTCAACATGGGGCAATCGAGCAACGACGTAATTCCCTCGGCGATTCACATCAGCGCCGCTGAGGAATTGAAGAATGACTTGATTCCGGCTCTGGAAAAATTGCACAGCGCGCTCGAAACCAAGGCCAAAGAATTCTGGCACGTCATAAAGATTGGGCGCACGCATTTGATGGACGCCACGCCAGTGCGACTGGGACAGGAATTCTCCGGGTACGCTCAGCAGGTCGCTTATGCGAAGGCGCGCGCGGAGAAAGCGATCGAAGCTTTGCGCGAAGTTGCGCTCGGCGGAACAGCAGTCGGCACTGGTCTGAATCGCCATATCGATTTTCCGAAGAAAGCGCTGCACCACATCAAGCAGCGCACCGGGATAGAATTCTACGAAGCGAAAAATCATTTCGAAGCGCAAGGCGGTAAAGACGCGGTTGTAGAAGCGAGCGGCCACCTAAAAACTATCGCCGTAACTCTTTTCAAAATTGCGAACGACATTCGCTGGCTTAGCAGCGGACCGCGGTGCGGCATCGGCGAAATTCAACTACCCTCCACGCAACCGGGCAGCTCGATCATGCCGGGAAAGGTAAATCCAGTGATGGCCGAATCGCTCATGATGGTGTGCGCACAAGTGATCGGCAACGATGTGACAATCACCTGGGCAGGCGCCAATGGAAACTTCGAGCTCAACGTGATGATGCCAGTGATGGCGCATGACATCCTGGAATCCATCCGGTTGCTGGCGAACGTGGTGGATATCTTCACCGAGAAATGCGTACGAGGCATCGTGGCGAACGAGGAGCGTTGTCGCGAACTGGTGGAGCTTTCGATGGCCATGGTGACCAGCCTCACGCCAAAAATCGGTTACGATCGCGCGGCGGAAATTGCCAAGGAGAGCGCGAGGACTGGACGAACTGTTCGCGAGATTGCGCGAGAAAAAAAGATCTTGCCCGAAGATGAACTCGAGCGCGCACTGGACCCGCTTAAAATGACCGAGCCGGGCGGAACGGGATCGGCGTGATGGAGTGGTGGAGTAGTGAAGACTAAAGCGCGAAGCGTTGAAGCAAATCCTGTCATGTTGAGCGAAGCGAAACATCTCTGGTCGTCATTCGAGATTCTTCGCTCCGCTCAGAATGACAATATGGTTAACGATTTAACGCTGTAACGTGGCGAAGCCATGGTTGCCAAACTCGAAGGGCCGCAGTTTTCAGGCGGCGCGAACATCGCGATCAAGTGCCCGAGCCACACTTACGAGCAGACCGTTGCCTTTTATCGCGACACCCTGGGGCTGCCATTGATCGAAGAGGAAAAGGATGGCTGCATTTTTCAATTCGGCCCGAACCGGCTCTGGATCGATAGTGTGCCGAACCTGAGTCATCCCGATGTCTGGCTCGAATTGGAGACGAACGACACCGAAGCAGCCGAGTCATTTCTAAAAGTTCACGGCGTCTCCCGACGGGACGAAGTCGAGCAGTTGCGGGAAGATTTTAACGGCTTCTTTATCTCCGCGCCAAATGGCGTGATCCATCTGGTTGTCGGGCCGGAGGAAGTGTAACTCGAAGCACGACATCACACGCCCCTAGATCTGTCATGTTGAGCGGAGCGAAACATCTCGGATTTCAGTTTGCGCCAGATGAGCGTCAGGAAATAAATCAGAGATTCTTCGCTTCGCTCAGAATGACAAATGGGCTCTACTTTTTAGGGATTAATGGTGCGCGTCCCGCCAGCGCCCGATGCATGTGCTCCAGCCGTAAAACCCTAGCGGCTCCAATAAACCTTCCGCCACTAATGCATCCACATCCGCGCGGCTTGGGGTGATCTTTGCATTGGCATCAGCGCCGAATATGTCGTCGATAACCATCCAGCTTCCCTCAGCAAATTTGTCGCGATAACAGTCGATGTCTCTGCGTTTGGCAGCATCGGCATCGAGGATTAATAGCCCGACTTGATCCGAGCCGAGTGCCTGACGGACAGCAGATATCGTTTCCGGCTTAAACGACTTTCCGTTGACCACTGTGACCATATTCGCCACACGCTCCCTGGCGAGATTGCGTTCCAAGTCGCGCAAGATATTGCGAGTGCCGAGCCGTTTGTGTTTCACGCTGCCCCCGGGTTCGATGGCGATCAATTTCTTATCCTCACCTGAATCGCGAACGCCTAACGCTGCGGCAATTGTTGCGCCCCCAACAAACGCGCCGATCTCGAGAATCGCGCCGGAGCAAACCTTCGCGAGATAATAAATCAAAATCAGAACGTCCACATGCAGCATGGAGTATTTGTGGCGGATCTTCATCAGCTGCGAATTGATTGGTTGGTGACGGTACGCCATTACCGTGTGCATCAGATCCAGGCAGTCGTTGTCGCTAGCCTGTGCGATCGGGTTTTCGGGATTCACGGCTTCCTTTTGCTGTGAGGACTTCGGGATGCGGCGGGTGAACGCGTTGGGGCGAGGGTCGGGCCGGGCGAAGCCGTCTCAGCCGGCGTCGAAACGTGAAACGCGAACGTCGGAGCGGGTGACGGAGACGGTGTTCCTGACGCAGTTGGCGAAGGAGATGGCGAAGGACTCGGAGTGGGACTGGGAGTGGGGGAAGGGATAATGTTTTCCCAACGATGCAATGGGACGCCAGCGCCGCCGATCTCTTTTACCAGTGTTTCGCAACGCGCGTTGATTTTGTCCAAGTCAGGAGGACCGAATGGTTTCTCAGCCGTTCCCGGGAAAATGATGTAACTGACCTTCAGATCGTCCACCGGCCGATTGTAGGCTGTTGCTAGCACGTTGAGTTCTTTTGCGATGCGCAGTGACGCCTCGCCGACTTTATCATTCGGACCGACGTCTCCAACGATGGCTGGATAAATCGCATCGCCAAAAACCACGAGCGCGTAATCACCCACTTTAACCGGATCGGCGCCGTGGGTAAAGGTGCCCGGCACCACAATGAATGGATCGGTCGCGCCGATCAGGAAACTAAACTTTTTCAGCGTGCCAATCTCGTTGCGTAGTTCTGCGATTGCGTTGCGCAGGTCGTGTTTGCGTGCGGGCGCGGTACTTGCCAGCGCGTACTCATCTTCGAAGCGTTTTACTCGCTGTTCAGTCCCAGCGAGATACGGGTTGGGCGCCGCCGTTTTCTTATCCCAACGATAACTCGTGGCAGGCTTGAAATTCGCCGGTGCACCGGTACCAACAGGCAGGCGATCGGAATCGGAGCCATCGGCGTCCACATCCATGTCCGCCTGGAGGAGAAGCGCTTTCCGATGGGTTTGCGGATGCTGAAGCTGCAGAACGGTCTGGCAATCGAAAAAATTATGCCGCGATAAAAGCAGATCGAGACGGCCAAGATTCTCGCGCAGCATTCTGACTTTCGTGTCGTAGAGCTGCGTGAAAAGCGGCGAAACAGGTTCGGCCGACAACATCGACGCCAAACCAGGTAAGAGCGTTGGCAATCGGGGACTGACTTTCACCAGTTCATCAATTGTTTTGTTCGGTGAAGGTACACGCGCCAGTAGCTTGATATCCAGTACGTAACTCTCGGGTTGGGCGCGTTCGGTTGCAGCATCTGCGCCGGGAGTCGTCTCCACCGTGGAGTGAAGTGTGATGCCGTTG
>JBARMF010000288.1:0-7931 GCA_049802315.1 Candidatus Udaeobacter sp. | reverse complement strand
GCCCGCAAGAGACGCAAGCGGGACGCATGCGCTACCTTCTCACAGGCAATGCAACTGGAAGCCGGGCAGATTCTCCAGCGACTGAAACCGCTATTCGACGAAAACTTCGAGAAGTTCGGCGAGTTAGGCGCGGCGGTTTCGGTTTGGAAAAACGGAAAACCAATTATTGATCTTTGCGGCGGATTTTGCGATGCCGGTCGCGAGAAACCGTGGACGGCCGACACGGTCGTGCTCGTCTGGTCTGCAACGAAAGGCATTGGCAGCGCGTGTGTATTGCATGCGTTGCAACAAGAGAAAATTGAGCTCAACCGAACCGTCGCAGAGTTCTGGTCCGAGTTTGGGCAGGCGGAAAAGGATAAGATCACCTTCGAGCAATTGCTTTCGCATCAGGCGGGGCTTTGCGCATTGGATCAGCGCGTTGACGTGCTCGATTACGACAGAGTGATCCGGGCGTTGGAAACGCAAGCGCCTTTGTGGTTACCGGGAACTGGGCATGGTTATCACGCGCGGACGTTTGGATTTCTCCTCGACGAACTCATTCGGCGTATCACGGGAAACACGCTGTCGGATTATTGGCAGGAAAATTTTGCCAGGCCGCTCGAACTCGATTTCTGGATCGGCTTGCCGGAAAAGGAGAATCCGCGAGTGGCCACGATTTACGCTGCCAAAAGCGGCAAGCCGCCAGAGCCGGCAGAGTTCTATCGCGATCTTGTCACACCCGGCACGTTGGCGAGAAAGACGTTTACCTCGCCTTATGGATTGAATGTCATCAGCAAGATGAATGATCTGCACATCCGTACCCAGCCGAATGTTTCGTTCGGAGGCATCGGGAGCGCGTCGGCGCTTGGAAAATTTTATTCCATGCTCGCCAACGACGGAGAATTTAACGGCCAGGTTTTCTTTTCACGAGAAACAATCGGCTGGATGACAACGACATTATCAGACGGCGTCGACCGTGTTTTCCAAATCCCGACGGCATTCTCGGCCGGGCTAATGAAAGACTCACGAGACGCGGCCCGCAGGATGTTCGGACCATCCGCAACATCTTTTGGACATCCCGGTGCGGGCGGCAGCCACGCTTTTGCCGATCCGGAAAACAAAATCGCATTCGCATACGTGATGAACCAAATGGAACAATCGGTTCTACCTAACGAGAAATCACTGCGTTTGGTGGACGCGATTTACGATCTTCTGTAGCGCCGCTCTCCCGGCGCGCCGAATCTCAGAGACGGCAGTCACTACCACCGGCTACCGTCATTCGCCGATTGTGGTGATGAAGACTCTTCGTCGATGCGGCGCGCGGCGATGTTCGAACAGGAAAATGCCTTGCCACGTTCCGAGCTGCATTTTTCCGTGTACAATTGGCACGGTCTCGCTGGTGTGCGTCAGGACCATGCGGATGTGTGAGGGCATATCGTCGTTGCCCTCAGAATCGTGGGTGAAGTAATCGGCGTCTTCCGGCACGAGACGGTCGAAAAACTTTTCCAAATCACGTCGCGCCGTTGGGTCGGCATTTTCCATAATGACAATGCTGCAACTAGTGTGCTGAACAAAAACGGTGACTGTTCCGTTTCGCACTCCGCTCTTGTCGATTTTTGAGTGCACG
Organism: Candidatus Udaeobacter sp.; assembly: GCA_049802315.1. GTDB lineage: Bacteria > Verrucomicrobiota > Verrucomicrobiia > Chthoniobacterales > UBA10450 > Udaeobacter. Next base: position 6,325 of record JBARMF010000288.1, on the reverse strand, counting down.
TCATCGGTGATTTCATAGAGGCTCTTGCCGTGGGTGCGTACTTCAAGTTGGTCGTGATGCACATGCATTCCAGGTCACGCTATTTCAGTGTGGCGGCGAGGGCAAAGCAAGGACCGACGGGTTGGGCACGCTGGTAAAGAGTAGCGCATGCGTCTCGCTTGCGTAGTCTCGGAACGCGCAAGCGAGGACGAATGCGCTACCTTCGGATGCAAAGCGATATCGAGCGCGTGTTGTTTGACGGGCCCGCAATTCACAAACGGCTTGATGAAATGGCTGCGCAAATTACGGCCGATTACGCCGGCCACGAACTGACGGTGATCGCAATTCTAACCGGCAGCCTGATACTTATGTCAGATCTGCTGCGTCGAATTCCACTTCCCTTGAAGTTGGATTGCCTCAGCGTGGTCAGTTACCACGGAAAAACGCAACCGAGTGGAGAGGTCATTTTCAAACAGGTCGCCCTTCCCGATGTACGCGGCCGAGACGTTTTGATTCTGGATGATATTCTAGATACCGGCCACACGCTGGCAGCCGTTCGCAAAAAGCTGGAAACGGCCAAACCAAGTAGCATTCGAATCTGTGTGCTGCTAAGCAAAAGGAAGCAGCGCGCGCGGCACGTTGATGCGGACTACATCGGCTTCGAAATCGACGATGAATTTGTTGTTGGTTACGGCCTCGATTTCATGGAGCGGTATCGGAACCTGCCGTACGTCGGCGTACTGAGAAACGAATTGCTGGAACAACCAAACCAATGAAATTCCGAGTGCAATTTTATGCGCAATTGCGTGAAGTAATTGGAATCCACGAGCTTGAGCTTGAGCTCCCGCAGGGCGCGACTGTTCGCGAATTACTCGAAAAGATTTATGCGCAAAAACCTGCGCTTCGTCTGCACGACAAAAGCATCTTAGTTGGCGCCGGCCTGGAATTTGTGGATCGCGATTACAAGCTGAATCCCGGGGAGGAAATCGCGATCATGCCTCCGGTTCAAGGCGGTTGAGCATCGGACCGCGGGAATTCCGCTTGTGTCGTTAGGCCGACTCGTCGTCGCCTGCGTCACGTTTCAACGGGCAAATCCCACGCTTCTTTGCACTGGCGACGAAGTCCAGGAATTCGCGTGCTGGTGCGCCAAAGGTCATAGTCTGGGCTTTGTCGAGGGCCTGCGACGTATTTAGTCCACTTAGGTAGACGAGTTTGAATGCCTCCTTGATTTCGCTTCGCTCAGTCGCGCTGAGTCCAGCGCGTCGCATTCCGACGATATTCAACCCGAAGACGTAATTGCGTTCTGCCGCAACGACGAACGGTGGCAGATCCTTCCCAAATGCGGAGCTACCCTGCACCATTACCAATCGTCCGATGTGCATAAACTGGTGGAACGTTGATCCACCACCGAGAAATGCACCGTCGTCGACGCGCACATGACCGGCCAACAAACAATTGTTGGCGATGACAATATTGTCTCCGATCAGGCAATTGTGACCGATGTGCGCTCCGCTCATTAGAAAATTTTTGTCGCCAATTTTCGTGACGCTACCGTCGGGGCTACCACGGTGGATCGTGCAGTACTCGCGGATAACATTGTCGTTCCCGATTTCGACTTTCGTCCGTCGGTCGGAGGAAAATGAAACATCCTGCGGTGGCACACCGATGATCGCGCCGTGTCCGATGAAATTTCCGCGGCCGATCGCAACTTCACCTTCGATCACGACGTGCGATTGCACGATTGTTTGCTCGCGGATTGTCACATGCGGTCCAATGATCGAGAACGCACCGATCTCCACATTGGCGCCGACTTTTGCATTCGAATCGACGGTTGCGGTGGGATGAATTTTCGCGTCCGTCATGTTTCGGATTTTGGAATTCGAACTTCGGATTTTCTTGCCTACAACACGCCCGCCTCTTTGAAACTGAAATAACCTGGACTCGCCTCCGATGGCGCGCCGATGACGATGTGATCCAGCAATTTGATTTGCAAAAGTTCGGCGGCTTCGGCGAGGCGTCGGGTCAGGCTGTGGTCAGTCTGGCTCGGCGACGGATCGCCAGACGGGTGATTGTGCACAACGACGACTGCGTAGGCTGAGTACGTGATCGCGGGTCGAAAAATCTCCCGCGGATGCGCGATGCTCTCATTCATGCTTCCCACCGAAACTGATTCGATGCGCATTAACCGGTAACGCGTGTCGAGCAGGACAACGCGCAGTGATTCGGTCCGCATCATCCGCATTTCGTCTCCGAGCAGTTTGTAAATCAGTTCCGGTGAATCGAGTTTTTGCTGGGACAACGGTTCCTGCGTGAAGCGTTTTCCCAAATTGAACGCCGCCACCAGTTCTAATGCCTTCGCCGGACCGATCCCTTTGATTGCCCTGAGTTCCTTCACCGAACAACGGCTCAGCTCTGCGAACGACTTATATTTGTCGATCAACTCGCGAGCGACCTCCACCACGTTCATGCCGCGCCGGCCGGTACGCAGCAATATGGCGATCAATTCCGCGTTGCTGAGAGCGTCCGCCCCGCGTGCCAGTAACTTTTCCCGCGGCCGCTCGTCCTGCGGCATTTCGCGGATTTTAAGCTGCGGCATATGAAAGTGGGGGCAGCCTTAGCGCTGCGATGGAAGCCGGCTGAAAGTCGGGACTCGAAGGTCCCTCCTACATTTCATCAGACGCGAAGTTGATCGAACATGTCGCACAACGCATCACCGAGTGAGAACAATGCATCTGTATAACGATTCGGCGCGACACCATCGAACGCATGTTGCGCTTTGCGAATCAGATCGCTGCCTGCTGCGATTGACTCGTTTAACGCGCCGTTGTTCGCACCATTCTTGAGGAGCTCAATCATCTCTTCGATCTTTTCGTCCAACACAAGTTGGCAACAACGTTCGCGTTCAAACTCCGAAGCGGAACGGAGAAAAATCAAAACCGGCAATGTGAATTTTCCTTTGCGCAAGTCCGTCCCGAGCGTTTTACCGGTCACACTCTCGGAGCCTGCGAGATCGACGCAATCATCATAAATCTGGTAGGCCGTCCCGATTTGGAATCCGAAGTTTTTGAATGTTGCGATCACCTTCGGATCAGCCTCGCTGATAACGGCGGCCAGTTCCGCCGCCGCCGAGAAAAGTGATCCGGTTTTCATCTGTACGATCCGCAAATAATCTTCAATGGTCAGATTAAGATCGAACCTGCGCTGCGTTTGAATCATTTCGCCCGAGCAAACCGTCGTCGCCGTGCGCGCGATTGCGCGACCGATATCGGAGTTTTCGAAATCTGTGGATAACGTCAGCGCGTGCGAGAAAAGACAGTCGCCTAGTAGAACGCTCAGTGAATTTCCCCAGCGCGCATTTGCGGTTGGTTGTGCTCGACGCTGTTCTGCTTCGTCCATCACGTCGTCATGTACCAGCGTAGCGAGATGAATGAGTTCAACGATCACAGCGAGATCGATATGCCCCGAATGGATCTTTCCGGTAGCGCCGCCGGCAAGCAGAGCCAGCAGCGGTCGAAGACGTTTTCCACGGCTGCCGACCGCGTACACGACGTAACCTTCAATTGCAGGATCGAATGCCGAAGCCTGTTGCGAGATTCGCACCTCGACTTGCTCAAGCTGCGGTTGAACTAATTTTGCCACTTCAGCCAAACGAAGCGCGGGTGCTCTGCTCGCCTTCGCAACTGCGCGGCGACTCGAGCTCCGGTCCGTGCGGGCGAAGAGTTCCACGAGGCGAGAATAGTGGCGCGGGTTGCAGGTTGTCAAAGCAACATAACGCAGAACCCGGACGAATATTGTGGGGCGTTTATGTGAAACGTCAAAAATCCACGAGGCCTCTGACACAGAGGCCCTACCGTCTTCAGCGCTTGCGCAGCCAGGATTCAGTTCCGTATTTTTGCTGCGCTAATTCTCGTGCGCGCTGCAAAACTTCTTCATTGATCTCGAACTCACTGCAACTGGCCGACAGCGCCTGCGTAAATTTTTCTGCGAGAAGAATGTTCGTAGTGATGCCTTGAATGCTGCCTTGCTGCAGCAAACCGCGACGAGTACGGCGCTGCGCCGCACCGGCGATCTTGCGGCCACCTATCATCACGTCAGCACGAACAGGATTCGCGAAGCAGCTGTAGCCGCTGGCGCTAACGGCGGCGTGCTTGGAGAGCGCAATCCGGCCGGGGTCAACGCCCCCGGCTACAACCGCCTGTGTTCCAATTTTGTTCAAAGCCTGGCACAACGCGCGATGAATCTTTTCGTAGATAGTGATTGATGATTCATCAAACGCCGGATCGTTCGCCGGAATCACAATTGAATACGTGAGGTCGTCTCCGTGAAAAACGACTCCGCCGCCGGTCCAACGCCGAACTGAATCGCGCTCCGCCGCGTAAATCGCGACCTCGGAAAACTTGCCGAAATACCCGAACGACAGGGCAGGGAAACGCCAGCGATAAAAGCGAATAGTTGGAACTGTTGTCGTTTCTAACAGGGACTCATCAACCGCCATGTTCATCGCCGCCGAATGTGAACTTTGATCGTGATGGACGGTCAAATCCGAGAACAAAGTGCGCGTAGTGCGCGGGGTTTGCTCAGCTTTGTCATTCCGAGCGGAGTCGAGGAAACTCTGAATTTTTCTGGAGCCGGAAATCTCCAGAGATGTCTCGACTTCGCTCGACATGACAATTAGTTGGACAGCTCGTCCAAAATTTTCTCCACGGCTTCTCGTGGCCGCGCATGCCCGGTAATGGGACGCCCGATACCGATGTAGTCTGCGCCGGCTTCAAATGCTTCGCGGGGCGTCAGGAACCGTTTCTGATCGCCCGGTTCTGCCCAGCTTGGCCGAATTCCTTGCACGGCGATTTTGATTCTTTTGCCGAACTCGCGGCGCAGGGTCTTGATTTCATGCGGACTAGCCACGACTCCATCGATTCCTGCTTCTACGCCTAACCTGGCCAGGCGAATTACCTGGTCCTCCACGGTGTTGGTGATTCCAATTTCGCGTAGCGTTTGTTCGGTGGCGCTTGTTAAGACAGTTACTCCCAAAACAAGCATATCGTTGGCGCGAGCGGCAGTCGCGGCGCGAATCATTTCGTTGCCGCCGCTTAAATGAATCGTGAGCATCTGCACCCCTAAAGTATTCGCAGATTCAACGGCCCGCGCGACGGTGTTGGGAATGTCGTAGAGCTTCAGATCGAGCCAGACCTTTACGCCCGTGGCCAAAACCGCGCGCACAATTTCGGGGCCTTCGGCCGTGTACAGTTGGAGCCCGATTTTAAAAAAAGAAATCTCGGCTCCGAGCTGCTTGACGAGGTCGAGCGCCTTTTCCTTTGTGGCGACATCAAGCGCCACGATGATTTTTTCAGCAATGTTTGTCATTCCGAGCGCAGTCGAGGAATCCCGCGGCGTTAGCTTTGGCTGGCAAGACGGGACGTCTCGACTACGCTCGACATGACGATATATGCAAGTTCTCGCTCCCGCGAAGATCAATCTTTCGCTGAGAGTTCTCGGCCGTCGAAGCGACGGCTTTCACGAAATCGAGACGTTCATCGCGCCGATTTCGCTATGTGATGAGATCAAGATCGAGCAGCTCCGCGGCAAACAAAAAATTGCGTTTCGGTGCGATGATCCGTCGGTGCCGAAAGGCGAAGACAATATTGTGGTGCGTGCAGCGAGCGTATTTTTCGAACAAACCAAGGTCAGCAGCGGTGTTTCGATCGTGCTCAAAAAAAGAATTCCACACGGCGCGGGTCTGGGTGGAGGAAGCAGCGACGCTGCTTCCACTCTGCTGGCGCTCAACGAACTGTTCGAGACGAATTTGCCTCGTGAAGCGCTGGCGAAAATGGCGGAGTTCATTGGATCGGACGTTCCATTTTTCATTTTTCAATCCGCTGCGGTGTGCAAAGGGCGGGGCGAACTGGTGAGCCCGACCAGCTTGCGCGAACAGTTATCGCTCTTATTGCTGAAGCCTGAGTTCGGCGTGCCTACGCCGTGGGCATACTCCCGTTGGCGAGACTCGCGCGAAATTCCCGGCGTTTCCTACGCCACCCAAGAATTCGCCGAGCAAACATTCATGAACGATCTGGAACGCCCTGTTTTCGAAAAATTTATTTTTCTTGCTCAACTCAAACTGTGGTTACTCAAGCAACCAGAAGTCGGTGTTGCTCTGATGTCCGGTTCGGGTTCGACAGTTTTTGCAGTGCTGCGGTCAAATGCGGTCGCCGATCTTGTGGCGAAGCGCGCTAAAGCGGAGCTCGATTCGGAACTGTGGACCTGCGCGTGCGAAACGCGGTAGCGAGTTCTGGGGAGCGCACGCGTCTCGCGTGCTGGCGAGCGCGTCCCGCGATCGCGAACTTTCCTT
>JBARMF010000287.1:0-1645 GCA_049802315.1 Candidatus Udaeobacter sp. | reverse complement strand
GCAAATTGCAGCGGAGAAACATGCTCTGGGAGCACATTTCCAAACATGATCTGGAAGAAGATATGCGCCTCGATGCGAACACTGAGGAGCTATCACAAATAAAAGTCGCGCGACTCGAACGCAGCGGAGACATCAGCTTTATCAAAGCGAATGACCTCAAGCAACAGGCGACATAATTGAAATTGTGACAGCGGTTGGTATTAATTCATTGAGAGGAAAACGAAATGTCTGAACAACGCTTAACGATTACGGACGATCGCACGGGCAAATCGTACCAGTTGCCTATCGAGAATGGGACTGTGCGCGCGATGGATTTGCGCCAGATCAAAACGGACGAAGAGGACTTCGGGCTGATGACCTACGATCCTGCGTTGATGAACACCGCGTCCACCAGGAGCGCGATCACGTTCATTGACGGTGACAAGGGAATCCTCGAATACCGCGGCTACCCGGTCGAACAACTCGCAGAGAGATCCAACTTCCTCGAAGTGGCATACCTGATTCTTTTTGGGGAGATGCCTAACGAGGAACAGTCCGCGGCATGGACCTACGACGTCACGCATCACACCTTCGTCCACGAGAATATCAAGACGTTGATGCAGGCGTTCCGCTACGACGCACATCCCATGGGAATGTTCATCAGCACAGTCGCCGCGCTTTCAACCTTTTACCCCGAAGCGAAACAGGTTAGTGACGCCGACAATCGTCTGGCGCAGATCAAACGTCTTATCGCTAAAGTGCCAACGATCGCCGCATACACTTTTCGGCACAATCGTGGCTTGCGTTACGTCTATCCTGACAATGACCTCAGCTATACCGGCAATTTTTTGAACATGATGTTCAAAATGACAGAAACCAAATACAAGCCGAACCCGGCGCTCGAACACGCGCTCGACGTGCTTTTCATCCTGCACGCGGACCACGAACAGAATTGCAGCACGAATGCGATGCGCGCGATTGGTTCAAGCTGCGCGGATCCCTACAGTGCGATGGCCGGAGCAGCAGCCGCTCTTTATGGCCCTTTGCACGGCGGAGCCAATGAAGAAGTGCTCAAGATGCTCTCGCGTATCGACGACACGCGGAACATACCCGAATTCATCCAACGCGTTAAAAACGGCGAAGGCAAGCTGATGGGTTTCGGGCATCGCGTTTACAAAAATTATGATCCCCGCGCGCGCATCATCAAACGCGTGGCAGACGAAGTATTCGAGATGACCGGGCGCAATCGTTTGCTCGACATCGCGCTCGAGCTCGAACGTATTGCGCTGGAGGACGAATATTTCATCTCGCGCAAACTTTACCCGAACGTCGATTTTTATTCCGGCATCATCTATCAGGCGATGGGTTTGCCGACGACAATGTTTCCAGTGATGTTCGCCAGTCCGCGCACAGTGGGCTGGCTGGCGCTATGGCAGGAGATGATCACTGACCCCGAGCAAACGATCACCCGTCCACGCCAGATCTTTGTCGGCCAACCGCGCCGCGACTTGCCGAAGAAAAAGGCTTAGCGGCGCAGCAGACTTGGTTCAGCACGGCCAGGCTTCGCTGGAATTAACGCAAAGGCGTAAACCCCTGTTTACAGATTGGCGGAGCGAGGCCGGTCTACTGATTACTGTGACCCGTTCGATTTTCCGTAATTCACCCA
>JBARMF010000286.1:0-5883 GCA_049802315.1 Candidatus Udaeobacter sp. | reverse complement strand
GGTCAAGCGGCTGCCAGCGGACGGAAAATTTCGGCTTTTGTGCATCAAACTGGGAGTGTTCCTCGGGGAAAACCGAAGGACCAGCAGTAGTCGCAGATGTGTTCTGGCTATACCATTCTTCGCGCTCGGCGATGTCGAACTCTAGACTGTATGCTCCGGGAAAATTCCAACTGGGGCTGGTCACCGGAATACGCACTTCCTGATAAGTTGACCAGACGTCCCGGTTTACCTTTGAGCCTTGGAAATTAAAGGTACCGATCGCGTCAAAACTGGCGTTCTCCGAGTCAGGATTGGTCCTCCACCTCTCCCCGCGATACTCGAGCCCAATCGCGAATGAGACCGGCCCGGCGGGAAGATTGAATAGATCGCCATCGAGATGGAAGTAGGTCAATGACAACTCAAACTGGCCGGTGTTCTGGAGCGTAACGTAAACCCGGCTGATTGCCGCCTGGGTGTTCCTACCATTGAATCCAAGGAAGGGATTAAACGCTGTGGCCGGGTCCGTATCCAACAGCGCTTCGCGTAAGCCCGTCTCGCTTATCACGCCACCAGTGACGGTTTCCTCGTCGTTCCGGGAATAACGGAAACCCAATTCCCAATTCCAATTCTTGAAGTAATCGCCAAACTCTCCCATCTGACCGCGAAGTCCGGCATCAAACAGCATGTCACGGAACGTGGTCTTGGATGTAGCGCCGCCTGTGTCGTTAATGCCGCTGAAATGAACTCCGGTGGTGACAGGCGTGCCAGCGGGCAAGGTCGCATCCGGGAGCGTGAAGGGATTAAACGGATTTGCGATTGGCACACTGATGCCGTCCGGGCTAAAGGCATCACCGTTCGCTTTCTTGAATGGATCCGGGGAAAACCCAGTAGCCGCAAAGGCTGCATCAAAAAATGAGCGGGTATATTTGAAGTCGGCAAACACCGTTAAGTACTTGTCACAAATATCGCGCGTAAAAGAGCCATAGAAGCTTTGCCGATCCGCCGCCGGAATCGATGCGGTCACTGCCGCAGTGTTATAAAGCGCGAAGTTCCCATCCGGGTAAGGGACGTTGTTGGTATAGTAAGGTGAGGTTGAGACGTTCGTGGCTGAATGGGGCGGCGGAGAGTTCCCACTAAAAAACAACTTCGGGATCAATCGAAAGCCTAACGGAGCCGCGGGCTTGCCGAACGGGCCGATGACGCCGGGAAAATCCCGACTGCGAAGATCAAATCCGCCCCAGGCAGCTTGGTTCGCGTTACTGGTTATGTTGCGGTCGCGACCATAGATAGCGGCCCGATCGTAGGCATCGGCAATGATCACGATATCGGTCTTGTCATCTCCCGTCCCGGCAATCATCCAAGTCTCGAGCTCTCGCGCGTCATTGGAGGAGCCCAGGTTGGTGTTGCCAATACTGCTCCCGATCTCCAGACCACGGAATTTGTGTTTCAAAAAGATGTTGAACACACCGGTCACCGCATCGCTGCCATAAATGGCCGAGGCGCCATCCTTCAGGATGTCGATATGATCAATCATTGGAAAGGGAATGAGATTGATGTCCACCCCCGCGATGCCGGGCGAGGCTCCTGCGGCAACCCCGCCGCCGCTACCAATTATGGCAGCGCGCTTTCCATCGATGAGAACCAGAGTTTCTTTGGGCAGTAAACCGCGCAGATTTGGTATGACGCTGCCATCCCCGCCACCAACGCCATTGGTGTCCTGGTTAATGGTCGAGCCCATCTCCTGTGGCAGCTTGGTCAGCAGGTCGGTTGCGTTGCGCGCGCCTAATTTCTCGATGTCTTCCGGACGATAGGTATCCACAGGGTTCGGCCCTACTTCTTCGGCGGTTGGAATATGTGAGCCGGTAACGACGACGCGTTCGGCTTCGGCCTCCGTAGGAATTCCAGGTGTGGGCAAGGGATTCTGTGCGGAGACCGAGCAGGCAAGTAAGGCAAACAATCCGCCAACAGAAGCCGAGATGAAGTGCGGCGCTACGAGTCGCCTAATCGGATTTCTGCGCATCAGCCGATAGCCATTGGCCGACAATCCCACCGCTTGAAGAGCGGTAGCAAGCTAATTTGTAGCATCCCGCCTTAACGGACCCTTCCCCTGCGCCTTATGTTATTCGACAATCTGCGTCAGCTCCTTCCGGGTGGATCGTGCCTTTGCGACTCCGCTTTGATCCTATTTAGCGTGCCGCTTCCTTTGGTGCCAGTGAGGCGACGATTTTCTCGAAGCGTGGATCGCCGCGCAACGGATCCCACATCGGGCTTAAGCGCAAGTAGCCATAAGTGAGATAGCCCGGAGTTTTGCTGAGCGCTTCAAGTTGCCCTAACGCCAATTCGCGTTCGCCTGTCCAGGCACAGATGATAGCGAAGCCAAGCTCTACGTATGGCTCAGTGTCTGCCTCTTTGACGCTGGATGCCAGTTCTATTGCGCGCTGGCCTTCGCTCAGTGCCTTTTCTTTTCTTCCCAAGCCCGCATCGATCACCCCGAGATCAGAAAGTAGGGTTACATTATCAGGGTGACCGCGGATCTCGTCCTCCTGTTGTGCGCGTGCCCTCAGAAAGGAAGCGCGTGCAGAAGTTTCGTCTCCTTTCAAACGCGCGACTACACCCACCCAAAAGTCGCGGCCAAGTTGCGGGAACCACGGGAGCGAATTCTTCTGGGAAAGCAGCGCCGAAGCGCGGCCAGCGGCGTCCCAGTCGCGATCGTACAAAGCAAGCGTGTAGCGCTGGCCCGCCATAAATGGATCTTTGTCTGACCCAGGTTCATTGGTCAGGATCTTTTCAATTGCAGCACGCAAAGGCCCGGTGTCCGCTCGCCGTTCTAGTTCGACGTGAGCGCGAAAAATCCGTCCTGGCCTGAGGTCTGGATTATACGCAACGATGCGATCCATAATTCTGGCCCACTCGTCATAGTCGCGCAACCACGCGTAGGTCGATCCCAGGTTAATCAGGTAAGGGAGGTTTCGAGGATCGAGCTCACATGCCCGCTCGAGATTATGTATGGCGTCAGCCCAGCGACGCTGACTGTGGTCCATCAATCCAGCTAACCGATAAACTTGCGCGTTATTGGGTAAAGTCTGTTGGGCAAGAGCAAGTTCGGCGCGGGCGCGGTCATAATCCGAAGAGTAACCAAGGTGCCACGCCAGGGCCAGGTGCGCTTCCCCCGAATCCGGCCTCAACCGAAATGCAGAATCTATGGCCGACTGTGCCATCGCTAAACGAGCGGGAGTGTGATCGATGTCGCCCTGGTAAACCCCCTCGTAAACCAAATCATGCGCAAAAGCTAGCTGGCAATAGGCCTGGAAAAAGTTTGGATCGCGAGCAACTGCCTTGTTAAGCAGGTCCACAGCCTCTGAAAGATTCACGGAAGGGCCCTGGGGGACCTGGGCGTTGTAAATTATGGAGAGTGCGCGGACGTAAAAATCATAGGCCACCAGGTCCTGAGTTGGTCTTTCTTCAACAGCCGCCTTCTCACTGGCTGACAGCTTGGCGTGAAGGTGCTGGGCAACTTTTTGTGCAATCTCACTCTGGACTGCAAACAGGTCATTCAAATCGCGATCATATTCCTCGGCCCAAACGTGAGTGTCGGTGCGTGTGTCGATCAACTGCATGTTCAAGTGAACCCGGTCACCGCTCCTGCGTGCGCTTCCCTCCAGGACGTGAGACACCCGAAGCGTATCGCCGATCTGGCGCACATTTCGTTTGCCGCGGTAATCCATCACGCTGGTCCGGCTGATGACTTTGAGGTCTGCAATCTTCGCCAGCTTGGTCAGAATGTCGTCCTGCACACCATCGGCGAACGCTGCGTGTTCTTTCTCGTCACCCAGATTTTCAAACGGCAGAACGGCGACTCCAGTTGTTAGGGGTTGTCGGATCAATTCACTTTTCCAAATGATCCACCCAGCGGTTGCTGCGAGCGCGACCAGAGACGCTGCTAAAAGCGCCCTGGGTGGATTGCGCTGCATCCACTTTTTGCCACGGGTAAAAACTCCAGTATGCCGCGCCTGAATCGGTTCATGCTTTAGCCAGCGTTCCGAATCTTCAGCCAGCGCGAGTGCCGAAGAGTATCGGCGCTTAGGATCTTTCTCGAGGCACTTGAGACAGATTGTTGAGAGATCGCGATCGATTTTCGGATTTAGGAGGCGCGGTTGCCGCGGCTCGGTGTCCAAGAGTAACCTGATTGTCTCGTAGGTTGTTCCACCGGCGAAGGGCGGCTGACCGGTGAGCAATTGGTAAAGCACTGCGCCAAGTCCATAGACGTCTGTAGTGCTGCTAACAGCGGTGTTGTTCCCCACGGCCTGTTCAGGTGCCATGTAACTGGGTGTGCCAAGGACGTCCAGCGTCTGCGTGACACTGCTTTCAGATTCGACTAATCGGGCAAGGCCGAAATCAGTCAGATGCGGTTCACCTTTTGCATCGAGCAAGATGTTTCCCGGCTTGATGTCACGATGGAGAATTCCGTGTTCATGCGCGTAGTGAACAGTGCGTGCGACCGTCGCGATCAATTCCACCGCCTGCCGGATCGGCATTGGTTTGCGTTCGCCACAGGACGAATCCGCCGTGGCGGACTTGGCCACTTCATCGAGTTGTCCGCCTTCGACGAACTTCATGCTGAAGTAACATGAGCCATCACGCTCGCCTACTTCGTGGATCGGAACGATCCCCGGGTGCTCTAACCTGGCAGCCGCTTCGGCCTCGAGGCGAAAGCGCTTCAAGTGCGCTTTGGTGGCCCATTGGCCAAGACCAATGATTTTTAACGCGACGGTGCGATTAAGACTTTTTTGGCGGGCTCGAAATACTACGCCTTGTCCGCCGCGGCCAATTTGCTCGAGCAGTTCGTAATCGCCGAAGTCCATCAACATCGGCGATGCGCGACCGGGGTTATCCGCCTTTACCGAAGCTACGGCGGACAAGTCGACCCCGGCTACAGGTTCATCCGCGAGCAGGCCCAGACCCGTCTCCAGCAGACAGGCGCCACAGGAGTGCTGCGGGGAATCGGGCGGAATGGCTGCTCCGCATCTGCGACAAAATTTGACCGCTGTTATTCCCACCGCGCGCGCATTCCCTTCATTCAAATACTGCACGGAAATTCTCCAAAGGTTACATGAGCAAAGACACTAATTTCACGAACTCGGATCGATTGAGACACTAATTTCACGAATTTGCACTAATCGGTGCAGCAATTGGGAGATCGCCGCTCTTTGTCCGATCCGACGCCATCTGTGTCATCCGCAATCCTCTGAAATTTCGTGATCATTCGTGTAATTCGTGTCTCAGATCCGTGTAACCCGTGTCCTGCCGTATTCGTGGCAATTCGTGTAATTCGTGTCTTCAGGAGCGCAGCGCGGCGATGAGGTGACGCAGTTCGTCTTCAATCTCGGCAGGCGTCGCCACCGTGTGCGCGACTTCCTCACGCAACAGCTGTCGGTAACGCTGTCGCAGTCGATGAAATGCTTGTTTGACGGCGTTCTCGGTCATGCCAAACTCGCGCGCAATTTCCGCTTGTGACGGGCGATCAGGTTCGTCGGAGAGCAACGTGTTCAACCGCTCCAGCAGCGGCGTGTTAGTTGATCCCTGAGATTCCTCGCGTAAGCGCGCGAATACGCGGTCGAGCACGGTGAAGGCCCATTTGCGATCATAAAGCAGATCCGCGCTCAGCATGTCGTTGCGATCGAAGTCGCTAACGTCGTAGGATTCAGCCTCGTCGAGCGGAAGCAGCGTTCGACCGCCGCCGCGTTTGAGCGTCGCGGCATCACGGCGTTCGTTTGCCATGAAATGCTTGAGCGCAGCCAGAAGAAAGGACCGCAAGCGTCCCTTTTCCTGTCGCACTGAGCTGAAATCCTTTCGTTCCAGGATCAGGGCGAAAAACCCCTGCGTGATATCCTTCGCTTCCTCTGG
>JBARMF010000285.1:0-4074 GCA_049802315.1 Candidatus Udaeobacter sp. | reverse complement strand
CTCCTAGCCAAAGGAGCAGATGTCAACGCAAAGAGCAATGATGGTGAGACACCTTTGCAGGTCGCAGCCATCACCAACAGTAAAGACGTTGCCGAACTCCTGCTGGCTAAGGGCGCGGACATCGATGCGAAGGACGCACATGGCGTAACTCCCTTGTATTATGCGGTAGCTAGAGGCGGCAAAGATATGGTTGAGCTCTTGCTGACAAAGGGCGCGGACATCAACGTGAAAACCGACGATGGCAAGACGCCACTGAGCGTGGCAATTGCAACTCACCATGATGCCATCGTCGCGCTGCTCCGTGCAAAAGGCGCGAAGGAATAAAACCCTGAATGCCCGATTATCTAACAGACGATGGAGCGAACAGCGGACCGCTGTACGATCCACTTTTGAGATGACTTCCACATTTTGGTTCGCTCGCGCCCTCGCTCAGCCTTCGGCCTTCCCGCCTATGTCGTGGCTTGCCAGTCCACTCCATTCACTCCGAACGACGCGCGCTCCATCCGCCGTCGCTCATCTTGTTCTCGTTAGGCGCTAACGGTGCGATTACCCTGCACGTGACCCATGACTTCAAACGTGCAGAGTGATCGGCAATCCATCGGCGGCAGGACTTTGACGCTCCTTTTCCTCCTGGCGCTCTCGGTGTTCATTAATTATGTCGATCGCGGTAACCTGTCGGTGGCCGCGCCGTTATTGAAAGGCGAGCTCCAGCTTTCGGCCTATCATCTAGGCCTTCTTTTAGGCGCTTTCTTTTGGACTTACGTGACTCTCATGATCGTGAGCGGCTGGCTGGTGGACCGGTTCGATGTGAACTGGGTGCTGGCAGGCGGATTTGCGATCTGGTCTTTGGCCACAGGATTGACCGGCGTCGTTCATGGCTTTGCGACACTAATGGCCTGTCGGCTCTTGCTCGGCGCGGGCGAATCAGTCGCTTTCCCAGCCTATGGCAAGATCCTCGCGCGTCACATCGCACAGGGACACCGCGGTGTCGCCAACGCGGCCATCATCAGCGGAATGAGTCTCGGTCCGGCGCTCGGCACATTTTTCTGTGGCGACCTGATGGCGGCCTACGGCTGGCGGCCAGTTTTTATTGTGCTCGGTTTCGCCGGCCTGCTCTGGCTGGTGCCGTGGATTTACTGGATGCCGAAAGCGGCTCCCACCCTGGAGCGATTTGTCTGTCCGGCGTCGGTCCGGGAGATTCTTCGTCGGCGGGCGTTTTGGGGTACTGCGCTGGGACACTTTTGCAGTAACTACCCTTTTTATCTCATGATCGTTTGGTTGCCTTATTTTCTAGTTAGCGAACGGCATCTTTCGATGCAGGAGATGGCGAGGGAAGGGGCGCTGTTCTATCTCATGTATGCCATCGCTTCACCGATCCTGGCGTGGATGGCTGATGCGTGGATTCGCGCCGGTGCCAGCCCGAATTTCGTGCGCAAGCTCTGGATGGGCATTGGTCATATTCTGATCGCGGGCGGCCTGCTTGGTTGCGCGGCGGCGAACGCACGCACTTCGTTCGTCTGCCTTCTGATAATGGGCTTCGCCTGCGGTTTCACCGGACCCACTATTTATGTCTTTGCGCAGACTCTGGCCGGCCCGGCGGTGGCGGGTAGATGGACGGGGCTGCAGAATGCGATCGGAAATTTGGCCGGGGTTGCCGTTGCACCCTTAACTGGTCTGGTGGTAGATCGCACGGGACAATTCTGGTGGGCCTTTGTGGTGGCAGCCATCGTGACACTCTTGGGCGGCGCTTCGTGGGTGTTCCTAACCGGACCGCTCACTCGGGTAAATTGGCCGAGGGAAGGCGAACCGCCTAACCAGTCGCGAGGCTGTGTGAAAAATCATGGAGACGCTGAAAATAGGTCAAAAAAGACCATCGAAACACTCTCCGGGAAAATAAAAACGAGTTATCGGTCATACTAGTGCGTCGGATTTTTTTCCTTAAGACTTTTCACACAGCCTCTCGCTGGAGCAAACCGCTGGCCGTCGTGAAGTCCGTGTTTGATGTTATGAAACAGTTCCAGATCTTTGTTATGTCCACCGGTCAGCGGTGGCTCAGCTCGGTTTCGTTAGACCCCGTGCGCAGCCTCACATCAGTGTTGTTCTCCAGATCTCAAGACCTTGACGATGACCGAGCGCCCGAAATGTCAAAGCAGGCCCAAGAGCATTCTTGTGTTTGATCGGGAATAGACGTGCGAGTCCACTCCTGCGGGTGTGGGGTCGGTTCGCTCTTCTCATTGCCCTCGGCACCGGTCGCTTGCGTTATCCTCGGTGGTATCGCGTTTCTCTCGATCGGACTCTTGCGACTTCATCAGCGAACTTATCACCCCTATCATCTAAGGCTTGTCGCCGCCCGATCACACACCAGTGAAGCTCGTGACTTGGCACGAAAGCGCAGATGGCATAACCGAGGCCGCAACAATAAACTTCAAGCTGCGTAGAGCTGGTAACATGCACACGACGGACAGACAGCCATGCGGCCAGAGGTCAGGCGATCTTGCTCTCACCCTACCGCGGCCCAATGCACCGCTAAATATACGAAGAACGGCGGTAACATCATCACCTATCGCCCGAGTCGCGTCTCGCCACCGCGATGCGAGAAATGGAATTATGGCGCGATTGCCGGGTTGAAGTTGTGAACTTCACGTGCCAGTTCTTCCCCACTAACTCGTACGATGTGATTAGCAGTAGCGTTCGCCGCCGACCAGCCGCCACTGTCATCAACTTCCATCCACCGGCCGGGCAGACGGCTTCCGGTAAATGCCGGTACCCAAACCCAATGTTTACCTTTCGTTACGGTTACGGACGCCCGCGTTTGTTTGAGCTCAAAATTCAGCTGTGTCGATTCACGTGGGTCGAGCGTCGTATTATTGATGGAAGCCTTCACGGCACCATTCACAACCAGTGTCACCCGGTATTTGCCTGCCGCGAGACCTTCTAAACTGTAACGGCCATTTACATTCGTTTTAACCGTCGTGAGCAATCCGCCAGTGTTTGTCGCTTCAATCCGGATATCCGCGCCTTGAATCGGATGCCCCTTAACATCCTTGACGATTCCCTGCAGTCCGGGACCCGCGGCCGATGCACTTGCGACAAAGAGCGTGACCCCAATAAAACCAATCCAAATAGATTTGATAAACATAATAAGAAAGAGGGTGGCAGCGTGGCAAACGCACAATACCCACTTGGTCAATTTCGATGTGCCCACTTTGCCTGTTATCTGGTTTTGTTCGGACGCGCTTTTGGGTTGCCTATTGGGGCAGCATCTCATGTTGAGAAAGCATTCTCCCGGGTGCGAAAGTCGTGTCGGAAAAATGAATGGCGCAATCTATGGACGCACAGGCTCAGCGGTCTCAAATCAGCGCCGGCGTCGTTTAGTCATGTCGTTCGAAATGGTGCGGCTGGATCTCGCGTCATCCGAGCCGCTTCATCAAAAACTGTATCGTCAAATACGAGAAGAACTGGAGAGCGGCAGTTTTGATTCAAGCGCTTCCCGGGTTGCCTTCCTCACGAGTTCTCGCTGCGGCTCTCGGGATTAGAAGGCTATTTTCAAGCCCGGAAACGGCCTGGCATAACCAAGAACGGCGGTAGCATTATCACCTATCGCCCGAGTTAGCGCTCAATCAATAGCCGGTTGGCGAGGCTTTGGTGTTAGCTTCCCGTTGCAGTTCTTCCGCACTAACCCTTACGACGTGATTAGCAGGAGCTGCCGCCGCCCAGCTACCACTGTCATCAACTTCCACCCAGCGACCGGGCAGACGACTTCCGGTGAATGGTGGACTCCAAACCCAATGTTTACCTTTCGTTACGGTTACGGACGCGCGCGTTTGTTTGAGCTCAAAATTCAGCTGTGTCGATTCACGTGGGTCGAGCGTCGTATTATTGATGGAAGCCTTCACGGCACCATTCACAACCAATGTCACCCGGTATTTGCCTGCCGCGAGACTCTGTAAACTGTAACGGCCGTCTACATTCGTTTTAACCGTCGTGAGCAGTCCGCCAGTATTTGTCGCTTCAATCCGGATATCCGCGCCTTGAATCGGATGCCCCTTAGCATCCTTGACGATTCCCTGCAGT
>JBARMF010000284.1:0-2920 GCA_049802315.1 Candidatus Udaeobacter sp. | reverse complement strand
TCTCACGAGAGCTTGTTTCGGCGGGACGCCGAAACCAGCACGCGAGACGCGTGCGCTACCCCGAAGTCCATCGCGAACGCGTTTTCAATAAGGACACGGCTTTCGTAATTTAACCTACCGTGCCCAGACGAATCCTTTCCACCGCGCTCTGCATCGCCATCGTCATCTTGGCGGTTCTGGTGTTAGTCTGGTGGTTTGGAATGAGGATGCCCGGAAAGAATGTTTCCAAGGCGGGGCCGCTGTCGCCTGATGAAGTCGTCTTGCGCGAAGAGCTCCGCGCGAATGTGCAGAAGCTCGCGGGAGAAATCGGCGAGCGCAACATGTGGCATTACGCACAGCTCAATGCCGCGGCCGATTTTATCGAAGATTCGTTTTCCCGAGCTGGGCTGCGGACCCGGCGAGACAGCTACGAGACGGGCGGACAGCCGTGTCACAATATCGAGGCAGAAATTTCCGGCAGCGAACAAGGAGCCGCCTCCGCTGAAGCTACAGCGGCCAAGGCGGCGGTTTCACCTGGCCACCGCAGCCTTGGCGAAGGCGGCAGTTCGCCGCCGATCATTGTCATCGGCGCCCATTACGATTCAGTGGTTGGCTCGCCGGGCGCAAACGATAACGGCAGCGGCGTGGCTGCAATGCTCGCCTTGGCACGGCGGTTCGCCAGCGCAAAGCCAAAGCAAACGTTGCGCTTCGTAGCGTTCGTAAATGAGGAGCCGCCTTATTTTTTGTCCGGTGAAATGGGCAGCCAGGTTTATGCCCGCAGATGCAAAGAACGCGGCGACAAGATCTCGGCGATGATCAGCCTGGAAACAATCGGTTACTTTTCCGATGCACCGAACTCGCAAAGATATCCATCGCCGGGCCTCGGCTTGTTTTATCCGAACGTCGGCAATTTCATCGGGTTTGTTAGCAACGTTCATTCAGGCGCATTGCTACGTCGTGTTATCGCGCTGTTCCGAAAACACGCGAAGATCCCATCTGAAGGCGCCTCGCTTCCCGCGTTCATCCCCGGGGTGAGTTGGTCGGACCAATGGTCATTCTGGCAGAGTGGTTACCCCGCCATCATGGTCACTGACACCGCGCCGTTTCGTTATCCGCACTATCACTCGTCGAACGACACGCCCGACAAACTTGATTACGATCGTTTCACGCTAGTGGTCAGCGGCATGGAGAAAGTGATTCACGATTTGGATAGACTATAGCCGTCGATCGAAGAGGCGCGTTTGATTGTAGATCAGTGGGCACTCGGATTGGTACAGAAGATACTTCGACAGCAGTACACCCTGGCAATTACAACAGCGTGCCTCGAAGAATGAAGAGCGCGACGTTGAAATAAATTACCAGCCCCGTCACATCAACCAGGGTAGCAACGAATGGTGCTGATGACGCCGCCGGATCAAGTCCGCAACGACGCAGCAAAAACGGAAGCAGCGCGCCACTCAGCGTTCCCCACAGCACGACTCCGACAAGGGCAACTCCGACCGTGAACGCAACCAGCCAGTGATATTTTCCGTAATCAAAAATGTGCAAGTATTGCCACAGCGTGATTCGGAAAAAGCCGATGATTCCAAGAATTAAGCCGAGTGAAATGCCCGATAGCAATTCCTTGCGCACGACGCGAAACCAATCGCCTAGATGCAATTCGCCGAGAGCCATGGCGCGGATAACCAGAGTCGTCGCCTGCGATCCGGAATTGCCGCCACTGGAGATGATCAAGGGCAAAAACATCGCAAGAATGGCCGCCTTCTCGATCTCGCTGTTATAACCTTGCATCGCGGTCGCGGTCAGCATTTCGCCGAGAAACAGAATGATCAGCCAGGTTGCACGTTTCTTTACCATCCGCAGAAGCGGAATGGTCGTGTACGGCTCGTCCAACGCTTCCATGCCGCCGAGTTTCTGGATGTCTTCCGTCGCTTCCGCTTCTGCGACGTCGAGCATGTCATCGCTGGTGACAATGCCAACGAGCACATCATTGGAATCGACCACCGGCAAGGCCACGCGATCGTATCTGCGGAAAACGTTAAGCGCTGCTTCCTGTGAATCGTTCACATTGAGTGCTGCAAACGTGTCGTTTCGAATTTCACTGACCTTGGTCGTGAGCGGCCGGACCAATATTTCCCGGATGCGCAGATCATCGATCAGTTTGCCGCGGTCATCGACGACGTAGATAACATTCAGCGTCTCGCTGTCCTGGCCATACTCGCGCACGTAATCGAGGACATGTTGCACTGTCCAGTCCTCCTTCACCGCGATAAAATCCGGCGTCATCAAACGACCAACGCTGTCTTCTGGGTAACCGAGCAGCGCCGTGGCCACATGGCGTTCTTCCGGCGTGAGCAGGCGGATCAACTGGCGCGCCGCTGCGCTCGGCAATTCCTCAAGAAGCGCCGTGCGATCGTCCGGCGACATCTCATTCAAAATGGCTACCACCTGCTCGTGTGCCATCGCGCGTAACAAATTCTGCTGTTCCTCAATCCCGATGTATTCGAAAACGTCCGCCGCGAGCGCGGCCGGGAGGACGCGAAAGATGATCACCTGTTCATCTTCCGGGATGTCGAGAATTACCTCGGCGACATCGGCCGGCGGGAATTCGCTGAAAATTTCGCGGAGCGCCGTGAAGTTACGGGCGTCAATCAGACTCCTGATTTCCGGTTCTAAGATCTTCCCGACCATGTTGCGTTTCTAACACTCGCGATCACGACACGCAATGGTAGGGACGCCGCGCTGCGGCGTCCGGTCATCGCAGCGCGATGACCCTACCTCTACACTTGGCATTTTTCCGAAACGTTCCAAAATTAAGGGAATGCCTGCAGTTGCTACAGCTCCGATGATTCGGCGTGAGACCGGTGACGATCGCATTTGCGTGCTCACGTTCGATCGCCCCGACTCGGGTGCGAACGTTTTCGACGCCGCTACTCTCGAT
>JBARMF010000283.1:0-1588 GCA_049802315.1 Candidatus Udaeobacter sp. | reverse complement strand
GTACATAATTCAGCGTCGCCCAGTAATGGCGGTACGACCGCATCGCGCGTTCGACAGCGCGGAAGAAAACTTTTCGCCCGCGGGCCTGTTCCTCGCCATTCCAGGCATGCGCGGTGCGTCCATGCAGCGTTCCCAGTTCATGAAGCAAACCTTTTACATCCGGTGCTTCCACCGGAGCGTGGTAATGATTCGGCAAGACGCACCACGCAAATGTTTGGCTCCCGTGCGCCCCGAACACAGCCACGAGATCGCGCGAAAAATTGTCCATGCGTTGCGTGGTATGACCGATGTAATGCCGATGCTCGAAACACGATGCCGAGATCAGGAAACGCAAATGCCCGAAATTAGGGTGGTGCGGTGGCGAATGCCACGGATAGCCACGCGCCCTGCGCCACAGCAGTAACTCCGCGCGTTGCTTTTCATTGAGCTGTCGCCAGAGGTATCGGGGGGCGGACATGGTTTGAGATTAGGCTGAGCCGCCTAAAGGCGGAACTCCAAACCTTGCCGACGGAGTCTCACTTAATCTCCTGACGCCGTTTGCTCTTTGCTCCAGGGCGCAGAGGCAATAGAGTCGCTGCGTGGCCGAGGACGATCAGGCAAAGCCGCGGCGTCACGGGCGGTTTTGGCGCCGTGTGATCGCCGGCCTGGTTGTTTGCGTCGCACTGTTAGTCCTTGTTCATCGGCCAATCTTGCTGGCGATCGGCCGGAGAATCGTGCTGAACTACGCGGCAAAACACAATCTCAAGGCTGATTTCCGAGTTGAGGGAAATCCATTCGGCAGTGTCACGATTCGGAATCTTCACGCGTTTGCGGTTGGTCCGTCGGAATATGAATCGATCGATGCCGATTATCTGTACCTCGATTACAGTTTGTTCGGATTTGCACGGCACGGTCTGCCCCGGTTGTTCAACGACGTTGAAGCGCGCTCGGCCAGCATTGTTTTAAACCCTTCCAAGGCGCCGTTGAGGCCGCGGCCGCCGCATCCGCGATTGAAGTTGCCAAGATTCTTCCCGGAACGGCTGCGTGCTACCGACACCACAGTGATCGTTAGAAATCAGCCATACGATTTCGTCGTTGGACACGCTGACCTGGAACTAAACCCGCGCACTCCCGGACAGCTGCGGATCCAGACATTCCAGCTTCCCTCCGGCGATACGTGGTTGAAAATTTCCGGTCAGACCTCTTACGCGAACAAAAACCTGATTCTGCGCGACTTCGTTCTAAGCGATCAGGAGCAGCTTCACTTTCTGCAGATCGATGCGTCGCAAATCGACGCGAATTATCTTGCAGTCAGTCTCAACTGCACCGTCGGCGGCGGCCAAATCTCGGCCTCTGCTCCGATAACTGAAACAAAGTCGTCGCTCGACGCGAAGCTACATCTGACTGCCGAGAAAGTTGCGTCGGAAGCGCTGAACAAATTTCTTATCATTCCGGAGAATTATCTTTCCGGCGAAATTGAGCGCCTTGCTCTCGAAGCTACAGGAACGATCGACGCGCCGCGCACTTGGAACGGTACGCTATCGCTCCGGATGAACGATGTGCATCGAAGGGAAATCAATTTCGATCGCGGCGTCATAGAAATCTCCGC
>JBARMF010000282.1:0-3271 GCA_049802315.1 Candidatus Udaeobacter sp. | reverse complement strand
CGCGCTGTTCTGAAGATAAGTCCAACGTGCAGCGGGTGGAACCCAGAAGATGTTCTCGGCGCGATATTCATCGGGATCTTCGGGATTCGCTCCAGCGTAGTCGCCTTCGCCTGCGATCAGTTTCGCGTGGTGCTCTTCGAAACTATCGGAGATGTACTTTAAAAATATTAAGCCTAGAACGACGTGCTTGTATTCGGCCGCGTCCATGTTGCTACGCAGCTTGTCAGCCGCGAGCCAGAGCTTCTGCTCAAAGCCTATGTTGGCGGAATTATTAGTCTGTGCGGCGGCTCTGGCTCGGGGCATTGAGACGCGCAAAATAGCAGAGATTTAGCTATGTGACCAGCCTTCGTGAAATCGAACTTCCTCCTACGCAAATGCTCCGGCGGACAGGACGGCTAAACTTCGTGCAGAACGCGAACAGAGGAAATTGCGTATTCTCGTTTCACGAACAGAATTGCTGAATGGTCAGCCCCGCTGAACGAATCAGGCTTCGCAGTGTTCCTTTGGCCACTTCTTTGTGGTCCGGGATTGAAAGTGTCACGTTCTGTCCAGTTTTGACCATGATGATGTGGCTACCGCGTTGTCGGGCAACTTCCCAGCCGTGCTTCTCGAAGGCGCGTACGACTTCGCGCCCACTCATGCGGGGCAGTTGCGACATCAGACGCTGACTTCGATCTGCTGGGTCTCGATTGTCAGTGGCATGCCGCGCTCAGCACGTACTTCGAGACAAAGCGCAATCGCTTCTTTGATGTTAGCGACTGCTTCCTCACGCGTTTTACCCTGACTGACGCAGCCGGGAATCGAGGGACATTCGGCGATCCACATCCCGTCCTCATCGCGATCCAGCACAGTGGCGAATTTCATCTGGTCAAATCTTATCAGCATCGGGCGTTCTCGTAAACATCGGTGACTCTTTTTCTTAACTTGACCCCGTGCATCAGCGGAGCTGCCGGGGAAGAATTTTGTGTTAATTCGCGCCTGCCGCGCCGTATCTGAGCGAAGGTGGGTGTTTCGTGGGCTCAAACTCAACCAAAGTTCGTTTCGGCCAGCGTCCGAAACCAAGAGGCTGGCAGCCTATGCTCCCCAGAGTTATTTCCGGGCGGCAACCAATTTCTGAAAGCGCGGATCCTTGCCCGCCACGGCGGGTAAACTCCGCTCGCGGCAGGCGACCTTGTTGGATTCACGGCCGCGCATTAGCGAGTTTTTGAAACCGGGGATCCTTACGTAATGGCTCGAACATTGGATCCAGCCGCAGCGTTGCAGAAGTAAGCGGTGGGTTTGCGGCTAAAGGCGCTTCGTACGGGATCGAAAGCAGCTTCTCCAATGTGGAGATTGCGCGATCAGGGTCGCCCGTGCGCGCCGCAACTCGAGCGAGAATGTCGAGCAACCGGGGACCGGTAAGCGCATCTTTTTCGATTGAAACCATCGCGATCGCTCGCTCTGTGAGAGCCATCGCGACGGCGTTGTCACCGAGAGCCATGTTTGTAAGCGCCAGGTCTCCCATCAAAACAGGATTCTCAGGTTGTTCTTTGAGAAGCGGTTCCAATTCCATGCGTGCCTGGCTCCAACTCTCGCGAGCAGCGTTTTGATCACCGGCGACTTCCTGTGCCCAGCCTAACCAGAAGCGCAATTCGCCATTGTAATAACCAAGCGCTACATCGGGCTTGGCCAATATTTGCTTTAGCTGAGCAATGACAGGTGCGGGGCGCGACTCCAGGATTGCCTCATACACTTGTGTTTCTAACGCGTTAGCATAGTCGGCACCGAGCCGCAGCGGAGCGAGAAGCGCCGCAGCACGCGGCAGATCGCCTTCTGCTTGTGCTATTCGCGCCTTTAACACAAGTGTGTCTATATCATCAGGAGTGATGTTCAGAATCTGCTCAAGCTTCGCCAAAGCCTTAGGAAAACGGCGCAAGCAGACATATGAACGCGCGTGTTGTGACAGCAAATTAACATCCCGCGGATCGAGTTTCTCCGCTTCGCTGAAGTATGCGTCACTCTTGTCCCAGTTGCCACGCCTCCGTTCAACATAAGCTAGCGACTGCGGAATACGGCTGTTATTTGGCAGAAGATGATGCGCTTGCTCAAGGTAATCGACGGCTGTGTCGTAGTCTCTGAGACAAGCGTAGTGATAAAAGCCTTTTGCGAACACAGCCTCGCCGAGCTTGGGCTGCAACCGCAGCGCGGTGTCGGCCGCCTGCCGTGCTTCTTCGCGAAGCGTCTCGGTTGGTTGAAGACTTTGAGTTAGATATCCACTAGCGTCGACATAAGACAGCAGCGCCCAGCCAAGAGCAAAGTTAGGATCGAGTTGGACCGCTTGCTTAAGGTACTTCTGAGCACCGAGCGAGTTCGCAGGTGTAAATCCGGTCTTAAGCGTATAAGCAAGGCCGCGGAGGTACGCATCGTAAGCCTCAGCATTGTCTGTAGCTTTGGCTGCGATCACTTCCTGCTCCCGGCCGGTCAGTTTGGCGCGTAACTGGTCAGCGATTGTTTTGGCCACGTCACTTTCGACCGACAAAATGTCTGTCAGCTTGCGATCAAACGTGTCTGACCAAAGGTGTGAATCGTTGGCCGCCTTAATCAGTTGCACGTTCACCCGGACGGTGTCGGCGCTCTTTTGCACCCTTCCTTCCAGAATATGAGCAACACCAAGCTGCTTTGCGATCTCCCGCAAATTCTTGGGCGCGCTCTCATAATGCTGTGTGGAAGTGCGCGAGATCACCTTCAGATCGCCGATCTTTGCCAGACGCGTCAGGATTTCATCCTGTATTCCCTCGGCAAAATAAGCGTTCTCCTTGTCGCTACTGAGATTTTCGAAAGGCAGCACGGCGATCGATCGCTCCTCAGGAGTGAACGGGCGCAAGCGTTGATACAGCCAGGTCCCGCATGCAATGGCTACGATGGCTAACATCAAAGCCACATTTATGAATATGGCTTTCCTGCGTCGCCGGCGCGCTTCAGGGTTGAACCGGTCAGAACACGTGTGGACAGCAAGAAGTAAGTCGCGCGCCGATTGCGGTCTGTGATTCGGATCTGTCGCGAGCATCGATTTAAGCAGCGCGATGACCTTTCCTGGGACGTGCAAGCCTTTAAGTTGCTCCAATGGCAGGTCGCTCGTTTGCCGTGCACGAATTTCCTCCATCGTCCGGCCGACAAATGGCGTCCGCCCGGTGAGCAGATACCAAAGCGTAACGCCTAACGAGTAAATGTCGGAGCGAGTATCAACCGGCAATTGGCCGGCGCCGGCGAACTGCTCTGGACTGGCAAACGC
>JBARMF010000281.1:0-3778 GCA_049802315.1 Candidatus Udaeobacter sp. | reverse complement strand
GCTGTGTTTATCGCCAGTTATGTCCCGGCACGGCGCGCCGCTGAGTTGGCGCCCGTGGTCACCATTCGGGGATCGAGATGAGCGCACAAGTTAGCCTGAGTTGCCAGCGCATCGAACGCTACCTCGGCGAAGAAGAGGAACGCGTGCACGCCCTGCGCGGTGTGTCGCTTGAGATCGAGACTGGAAGTGTTCACGCCGTGGTCGGCCCGTCAGGGTGTGGCAAGAGTTCGTTACTCTATATTCTCGGTTTGCTCGATACACCTGACGCCGGGTGTGTTGCGATCGAAACCGAAGCAGTGTCCCATCTAAGCGACGATGAACTCGCGCAAAAGCGGAACAAATTCATCGGCTTCATCTTTCAATTCCATTTCTTGATGGAGGACTTCACTGCGGAGGAAAATGTGATGATCCCGATGCGTAAACTTGGCCAGCTCTCGGATGCGCAGATGCGCAATCGCGCTGCGGAGTTGCTTGACGGCGTAGGCTTGGGCGACAAGTTGCGACGGCCCAGCCGTCATCTTTCCGGAGGCGAACAACAGCGCGTCGCCATCGCACGCGCACTCGCGAACGATCCGCGCGTCATTCTCGCCGATGAACCGACCGGCAATCTCGACACCGCAAACTCCGAGCGCGCATTTGAGCTGTTGCAGAATCTTGTGCATGAACGCGGCAAGGCGTTGCTCCTCGCCACGCACAATCCGGCAATTGCCGAAGCCTGCGATTGGATCCATGAAATGAAAGACGGCCTTATCATCGACAGCCAAATTCGCGGCACGCGAGGTACGATTTCTTAAGTAGCGTCTTTCACGACGGAGTTGTCGTTGGCGCAACTTTATCCTGACCGGTGAAGCCGATTTGCAACGCGCGGACGACATGGATGACCGCGCTCGCCATCCCCCAGAAACAAAGCCAAATGAAGCCAGTCGCCGGAAACCCAATGACGAGAAAAAAGGCGAACAGCCAGGTATAAATGTTGCGGCGGCCAGCGACAAGGCGCACGAGACGATCAAATGGAGCGAAATCATCCAGGTTTCGACCAATTCGTCGCTGAACGGCTCGTATGGCCATGCGTTCCAGCCTATGGAACGCAAAGAAAGCGACGAAAATTACGTAGGCGTAGTGAATTTGACCGGTGTAATGAAAATGATATGCCAGCGCCGCCCACCACGACGTTTCAATAAAATAATCGAGATCGTGCTCCTTCTTTCCAAGCTTGGTCGTTTGCGCTTTCAAACGTGCGAGCTTGCCATCAACGCCATCGAGAACTCCAATAACCAGAGCGAGCAACGCTCCAGCCCAGAGATACCCGCAGGCATAAAGCGACGTCACGCCTAGACCGAGAACTGCGGTTCCAAGAGTGATCTGATTCGGAGTGATCGTCGTTCGACAGAGATGCGAAACCAGCCACTTCTCAATCGGCGCGTGAACAATCGCCGGAAAATCAAGGACCCCTTTTTGTGTTGCATCACGCAGCAATCGTTCGGCCAGCGGACGGCGTTCGAGCGAAGGAGCTGGAAAGAAGACCGGCCGCACACTCCGACGCATGCTTCCAACGTATGCTGGCTGTCGAGCAGCATCGACGCGAGCTATGCGATCCCCCATCAAATCCAAAGTAATCTCTTCAACGAGTGTACCAGCGCGATTTTTCCGCGAAAGCCATTCGCTCGAGAGCAGGGCCGCACACAAAGGCCGCGAAGAATCGGTATCTGAATTTTCCAAAAGCGGCGCAATAATCGATGGGGGATCGGAATCGATGAGAGCGGAGTTGGTCTGTGCGTCGGCGAGCGAGCGCAGCAGGCGTTCATCGCAATAAAAACCGGCGAATACGATGAGGATCCGTTCGCCGGGTGCGACCCTCATTGCAGCGAGGCAATCTAGAATATCGCCAACCGTGACCTTCCCACCGGTGAGCTCCCGAAACGTGAGCGACACATCTGCACGACGCCACGACTCGTTGGCGACATGCGCAGCCACCGCCTTCACGGAGTTGGACAAAATCATCGCCTCGTGAAAACCGAGGTTCAGTGCGCTGCGACGCATTCGTTCCAGCAGCGAGATGCCGCATAGGTCAGTTAGTGCCTCCGGTGAATCTGCGACGATCAATAATGGCGGGCGAAAAGGTTCCGTCATATTGGGTGTTGCAGATGTCTTCGGTCAGTTTGTATCAAGCCAGACGCACCTTGCTCAAATGCTGCGCGACCTGAACAGCCTGAAGAGCAGCGTGACCACGGAAAAGGCGAAAAAAATGTGCAGAATCCATGACGCCCGACCGGCGATCGCCAAAAGGAGAAACACAAAATAAATCACGTCGCGCTGGGTGATTTGATAAATGAAAGCGGTCGGCATGCGACCGAAAAAACGATCTGCCAGGTTGAAGTCTTCCTGCCGGCGCGAAACGACGCGCGTGGTATCGCGAGCGAGAAGCGGCATGAGAAAACGGCCAACCCCGCCCGCCATTATAAAGAACGTGATCAAGCTCTCGAGCAGATAAGCGAAGCCTATGTTTGCGCTCACCGACGGTTGCCGGAAGAGACCAATGCCCAGGCAAAGAACAAAAATCAGATTGGCGACGAAATCGCAGAAGGCGTCGAGGCGCCGGCCGCGTTCCGAATCGAGATATTTGGCGCGTGCAATCTCGCCGTCGCAGCCGTCCAAAATATTGATCAATTGGAAAATCGCGGTCCCGGCCAGGAACCCGGCGTAATCACCGCGCACCAAAAACACAAAAGCCACGGGAGCGAGCGCGAAGGTCAATATCGTCCAGGCGTTGGGAGTAATCGGCAGCTTAAGGAGAAGCCGCGTGATTACGCGTGAGATCGGCCGGTTCAAAAACTTCGCAACCATTCCGTCCTGCGATTTGCCAATGTGGCGAAGGAAATGTTTTTCGCTGGCGACAATGTCGCTCGGCTGCGCGAGAAAACGCCAGTCGTCTTCCTCGGCGGGGGTCGCGCTTCGACAAGTTCTCTCGAACTGTTCGAAGAGTCGTGGCCAGGCTCCCGTTAGGTCGACAATCGGTTCCTTGATCTTCATTGGGGGCGTCATCGCAAAAAACTTCGTCAAAGCGTTTCGCGCGATGAACAAGCGCGTAGCGAGAATGCGTGCTTCCGGTTCAATCGAACCCGAAGCTTCGGTTACCCGAATACAGGTTATTCGCTGGTGCCTGGGCAGCAATCGCTCCGAAAGCGGAATCTCGGGTTTCCAGAAAACGACAACCTCAATCTTTTTTGCCGTTCCCATTGCTTTGGCGAATTCATCGAGCCCTAGCACGAGCCGATGAAGCTGGCGCAATCCGGCGATCTGCCAATTGGCCGATTCATCACCTAAAATCACGATCCGATCGAAATCGTGGTGCTCCTCGATCATGGAACGCGAGCCTGATCTGCGTGGAAAGATGAAATTAACAAGTTCTTAAGAGTAGGGAGCATCGCCACCGGTCAGTGAGATGCCAAATGTACCTAGCTCTTAGAGTTTTAGAAGCGCTTCTCCAATACTTCCGCGGGCACCGGATCGCTGAACATGCGACTAGTCGGAAAGATTCAGTTTTGGAGGCTAGCTATCCGCAACGCAATTTATTACAGGCCATCTCATGAATGTCATTCTGATCCCGCAATCGCGGGAGAAGAATCTCTGATCATTTCTGAATGCGGGAATGTCCAGAGATGTTTCGCTCCGCTGCTAATGACATCGTTTGTAAGTTTCTCAAAATCAATGCGTGTTAAAACAACGGTAGGGACGCCGCGCTGCGGTGTCCGGTCGGCGCAGCGCGCCGACCCTACCA
>JBARMF010000280.1:0-3703 GCA_049802315.1 Candidatus Udaeobacter sp. | reverse complement strand
CGGCGCGTTCTTAAACCTCGGTCGCGGCCCAGAACTTTGCGAAGGCGCGCGGCCAACTTCGGTCGATAACACTGTCTCGAGCGGAGTTCCCCATGCGTTCTCGCAGCGTTCGATTGGTCACGAGTGTTCGAATGGCGCTCGTGAAGTCTTCGACGTTATGGGACCTCGTAATCAGACCGTTTGCGTTGTGCAGCACTAACTCCTTCGGGCCGCCGGAATCGGAAACGACAACGGGCAATCCGGAAGCCTGTGCTTCGAGAATTACGTTGCCGAAAGTGTCGGTGGTGCTGGGAAAAACAAAAATATCGGCCGATGCATATGCGGTAGCCAATTCTGTGCCTCTGAGATAACCGGTAAAAAACGCGTCTGGCAAAGATTTCGCGAGTGCTTCGGAATACGGGCCATGACCGACGACAAAAAGTTGAACAGGCAGTCGTTCTTTGCGCAAACGGCGATAAGCGTCAGCCAAAAGGTCGAGGTCTTTTTCTCGTGAAATGCGGCCGACGTATAGCAGACGAACCTCGCCGTTCGACGCGCCGAATTTTTCAAAAAACGCGGAATCTCGTCGCCCCGGGTGGAACAATTCAGTGTCGAGGCCGCGCGGCAAAATCTTCAGTTTTGCCGGATCAAATCCCCGTTTAATCCAGCTTTGCTTGTACTCTTCGGAATTGACGAAAACAGTGTCAACCTGCCCATAGAACCAATGCATGTATCCCCAAGCCACACTTTCAAGAAAACTATCCTCGGTCAGGATGCGGATGTATTGTGGAAAGTCGGTGTGATAAATACCGCTGGTTTGCAAGTTGAGCATTTTCGCCGCGAGCAGCGCGGTTAAACCAACCGGGCCTGGCGTGCTGATGATGATCTCAGTAAATCGCTCCCGCTGGACGTAATCCAGCATCTGCAGAATCGGCGGAAAACTCAGTTTCTGCAGTTCGTATTCTGGCAATTCGAATTCGCCGATGGGCGGGAAATTCTTGATTGGGATATCGGAAAGCTGAAGGTCGCTTCGGGACGCCACGACCACCAATTCCTTTTCCGCGTCGGCTCCAGCGCCGGTCATTTTGCGAATCGTCGTCGCTACGCCGTTCACGTCTTCCAAGGTGTCGGTGAACCAGGCGCGTTTGCGATTTTGTAGCGCAACCGGAATTTCACCGGTCAACTCCTTAAACAAATTCCGCAGCCATTTGCGCGAGGGCGCCTGGCTGTGAAAGCCGTAAATGTACGGCGTCAGGATCACGAGGATCGGCGCAATCGCGCTGAGAGCCTGTATGCTCTCCACCATGTTGCCGCTACTGAGTTGCTGCACAAATCGGTTGAAGAAGCGAAACGCCAGTTGTTCGGCGACCATGTTCGCCATGAGAAACGTACGCCGCTCCGGTTCGCTGACCTTGTCCAATTGCGTAGCCAGTTTTGCCTTTACCTCTGGCCGCGCGAAATAACCGGAAAGCTCTTTCCAAAGCGAGACGTTTGCGGGTTTTGCGAAATCGAAAATCTTTCCGGACAGAACACCTTGCACGATAAATTCTGTTTTTTCCTTAAGTGTGAACTCCGTCGGAGCGCGGCCCTCCATGAAACGCGAAAACATTTTCTCCAACAGTGCCCCACTGGGCCCCAGCTTTTCGTGGAAACGGTCCTGGATGAAACATGCGACGGTGTTGTAAAAGCCATGCGATAAAATTAGCGGCGTCCCTCCCTGGCCACGCGCTGTGCAGTTCCCATTCCGAACTGATTTCAGGAATTCTTCGACGGATTTCGCAGCAGGCGTTTCTGTAAAAGCAGAGGCTGCAAACTGCCCTCCATGGTCGTCCGAGCCGCCCACCAGGATTTTTCTCCACGGCTCCGCGTGCGCAGGCGCCACACCGTGACGATTTGCAAACACGTCGATCTGCTCTGGCGTTAATTGCTTGAAAAGACTCTGTGCCAGATCGCTCAGAAGCGCATCGCGCAAACCGTTGATGCCCTCAAAATGTTTGAACAGAAGGATGAGCTGCTCGAGGTGCATTGCCTCGAGTTTGCCGTTCACGCTGTATAAGGGGTGCGCGACTGCGTGCGCGATTTGCGCACGCTGCAGGTATCGCTGCAGATCGAAAATGTTTTCGCGCACGCCTTCGATATCGCGATGCTGCTGTTCCGAAATGCCCCACACCAAAATGTGCAGCTTGCAGGCGTCGTGTGGAAAGTAAGTAGTAACCTGCTCGCTGATGAAGGTCCGAGGCAAATGCGCAATTTCCAGGCAGCCATCGATCGAGTCGTGATCGGTAATGGTAACGTAATCCATCTTACGCTTGCGCAGCTGTTCGTACAGATGCTGTGGATCGGAATAGCTGTCGGGAAAATCGAATCGGCGGAAAAGCCACTCTTCCGAGCGCGCACTATGGCGCGAGTGGATATGTAAATCGCACCTGCTCATCTTACATCCCTCGCTTCAACCTTTGTTCAGCGATCCAATCCTGATACGTCGTAGCGGTTCGCGCACTTTTTGTTGCTGCTATGAAGCCGAGAATCTGTTTCCAGATGGTCGGCTGAGAATAATCGGGCGGATGAATGCTTATCCGTAAGAGCGGTTTGGTTTTCAACACTTGGAAAAGCGCCGCGTTCCAACTGCGACTAAGCGCGCACCGCCAAGTATTGTGAACACTGTAAACGAGCGTTCTCGCCGGAAACGTAGATTCTGAGCGGAGATCATATATCGTGCGCAGGCGTGTCGTATATTCCAATTCTGCATCGCGAACGGCTTGCTCTGCTTCATTTCCCAGCAACCACGCCGGAGCGATAAAACCGCGTGGGTTAAGTCCGAGCGACCGGAATTGATCTCGCGCTGTGGTGATGCGCCTCAGAGCTTCCTCATAGCCTAAATCGTAAAACTCGCCTTCGTTCTGGGTATAAAATCTGGTCATGAACTTGTCGCGCAAAGTTTCTTTTGTCTGTGGCGGGCGTTCGTGAAAAAAACCGTGGATCACAACTTCGTGTCCGTCTGCTTCCAACGCCTGGAGCCATGTCACGAATTCGCGATGCTTGGCGAATGGCCCCTCGTGGTGATAATCCGGCACCACAAGAATTGAACAAACGCGCACGCCGTGCGCGCTCAAGTCCGAAATAATCGTGCTTGCGAGTTGCTGAGTGCAAGGGGCGACGTCGTGCAGAGACACGACGAGGGAATCGGTCGGGGCGTGGGTGGTCGCAACGAGCGGAAGGAACTCCGTTGCCGCAATTGTACTCATATCACAAATTTTCTGTCTTCCAGCAGCTTTGAACAAGGCAAAAAGGTTCCCAAGGAACGCCGGCTTCCCAGCCGTCGGGCGCCCATGGACGGCTAGGAAGCCGTCCCTCCTTGGTTGCCCATGTTCACGATTTCCCGAAATTCTGATTCGGCCAGCGGCATGACTGATAAACGCGATTGACGAATTAGTGGAATTCCTTTCAAGCGCGAATTGCTCTTGATCTCGCGAAGTGTAACAGGCCGCCCCAGCGGTTTAACTGCCGCAAGATCGACGGTCGACCAGTCGCCTTCCTTTGCCGTTGGGTCCGGGTACGCAGTCCGCATAACCTTGGCTATTCCGATTACACTTTTTTCGTCGCCGGTATGATAGAAAAGGACTTCATCGCCGGTTCGCATTTTGCGAAGATTATTTCGCGCAGAGAAATTGCGCACGCCGGTCCAGCTAGTCTCGCCATCGGCAAGAAAATCAGACCACGAATA
>JBARMF010000279.1:0-3088 GCA_049802315.1 Candidatus Udaeobacter sp. | reverse complement strand
GGTCGCCCGCCTTAAGTCCTTTCAATTTGCCAGGATTAAGTTGTTCAAGGAAATGAATGTCGCTGTGAAATTTTTCCGCGATTGCATCGGCCACATCACGGTACGGCAGAAATTTCAATTTTGCCTGTTCAGGTACGTGACTCGGCAACTGTCCAACAGTTTGAACGTCCGCTTCGGTAACGGTGTATGAAATGAACACCGGTTCCACACTGGCGAGATCGAGTCCCGAAACGTCAGGCGCAACGTTCGTGTGTTTGCCGGATTGTGGCGGTGTGGGCTGCGGCTGTTCCCCTCGCGATTCGCGATAAAGCGAAAGTGTTTTCCGAGTAAACTCGTTGTAGCGGCCGTCGATTTTGCCCGGGCTGAAGTTTGCGCGATCTAGAAAAACCTGCAGTCGGGTCGCCGCCTCGATCGCAGCCGTCTTCGGCGCATTTGCTTTTGGTGTCGCTTTTTTCCTCGCCGCTGCTGGGAGAACGCCTATTAAAATCAACAGACTGACGACTACAAAACGATTCAGAGCATTCACTCAAATGCATCGTGCGACTCAACAGTCATGGCTGTGTTGAGCGGCCAATCTCACCGGCTGCTACGATTGAAAGCCGAAGCCATAGGGAGACGAAGCGCTGACGATTTCGGCACCCAGGCTAGATTACAGAACCTAAAGTTGTGATATATTCTGCCGATGCAAAATCCAGAAGTTACCGCGTATTTGAAAACCTATTGTGGCTGGAGCGCCGGTGTCCGCGCTGTACTGGCCAAATACAACCTGCGCTACACGGAGAAGGACATTATTCAGAACCCGGCGTTCCGCTGGGAAATGGAAACCAAAAGTGGGCAGCCGCTTTCGCCGTGTGTCGAGATCAACGGCCACGTGCTCGCCGACATCAGCGGCGAAGAAGTCGAACATTATCTCGTCGAGAACAAACTCGTCGAAGCGAGCGATGCCGCGACCGAGGTTCCGACCAATGCGGCGTGCGCGAACGAGCAACACGATGGCGTGGTAAAACTCAACTTGTAGACGTTGTAAGACGGTTCCTCGAAACGTCACCGCGTCTGCTGCAGCGGACGCATTGCAATTCGTATTTCGCGCAGCGAACGATTCGGTTTTCTTTCGCGCGACGCGATGTGCGGCTAGATTGTCTGCTTTCTAGCCAATGAAAGTGTTCGCTCGCGTTCGACGTCCGAAGAAAGCGCGCGCAAATATCCTTTTTCGTTACGGCTGGAAGGTAACACTGCTCCTTTTGTTGGCGGCCGGTGTGTTCGCCATTTTTCTCTTTTACGGGACATGGGCGCAAACCTTCGACATGAAAAATGTCGGTGAAATGCCGGAGCGAAGCACCGTTTACGATGTCGATGGTAAAATTTATAGCCGTCTTGCAGGCGCGAATCGTCTCAAGGTTTCGTTGAGCGAAGTCTCGCCAGAATTCATCGCGGCTGTGCTGGCGCGCGAGGACGCTCGATTCTATGAACACAAAGGTATCGATTGGCGTGGTGTCCTGCGCGCGTTGAGCCGTGACGTCGTCACTATGAAGGCGAAAGAAGGCGCAAGCAGTCTCACGATGCAACTGGCCCGCAACAGCCTTCCTCTGGGTGGCCGCTCGTTTAGCCGGAAACTGTTGGAAGCAATGGTGTCGCTGCGAATCGAACGCGAGTTTACGAAGCAACAGATTCTCGAGCTATACGTTAACCGCATTTATTTCGGTACCGGTTGTTACGGAGTCGAGACGGCTTCACAGGCTTACTTCGGCAAGAACGCTTCAAAGCTGAATCTTTCGGAAGCCGCGCTGTTGGCCGGTCTTATCCGTAGCCCGAATCGTTTCTCGCCGTTGAAAAATCCCCAGGGCGCCGCAGTCCAGCGCGACGCCGTCCTGGACCGCATGGTGGCACTAAAAAAAATCACGCCGTCACAGGCCGAGCAGGCCAAAAAAACAAAAATCGTCACTCATCCGAAACGAATGCCGCAGATTCAGGAGAACTACGCGATGGACGCTGTGCAGCGCGCCTTAAGCCAGATCCTCACTGAAGACCAGATGGATGATGGAGGGTTTTCCATTTACACGACGCTTGATCCGGCAGTGCAAAATTCCGCGCAGGACGCGCTCGAGAAGCAACTCACGAAAATCGAGCATCAATCCAATTTTCATCATCCACTTAAAGCGGATTACAAACCGCCTGAAAACGGGGAAGGGGATTCGGCCATGCCTTATTTAGAGGGCGCGGTGGTTGTGATCGACAACGCCAGCGGCGGCATCCGCGGACTCGTGGGCGGGCGCGATTACGCGCAAAGCAAGTTCAACCGGGCGCTGGCTCCGGCAAACAGGCAGGTCGGTTCAGCGTTCAAGCCGTTTGTTTATACAGTTGCTTTTAGCCACGGGTTATTGCCGAGTTCAGCAATCAGCGATGGCCCAATTCAACCCGGTGAAATCGAAGGCGCGGGAAATTGGTCGCCTGCAAATTCCGACGGCACCTTCGGCGGCACCATGCTTTGCTCGTACGGGCTCATCCATTCACGCAACACCATGAGCGTGCGCGTCGGACAATTCGCCGGCCTCAATGCGGTACAAAGGGTGGCGAACGACCTCGGCATTTCTCAAAACCTTCCCCATGGACCGGCCATCTACATCGGTTCATTCGAGACAGACCTGAAAGATCTCACTGCTGCGTATTCTATTTTTCCCAATGCCGGAGCGCGCAAGCAGGCTTACATCATCGAGCGCATCGATGATCAGCAGCACAAACCAATTTATCGGGCCGCGCACGTGTCGGCACGGGCGCTGGATCCTGGCGCAACGTGGATGACGTCGCGCTTGATGGAAGCAGTTCTGACCCAGGGCACCGCCGCCAGTGCGCGTTCACTTGGATTCAAACTGCCCGCGGCAGGCAAGACCGGCACCACCAATGATTACAAGGACGCCTGGTTCCTTGGTTATACCAGCACATTGACTTGTGGCGTGTGGGTCGGGTTCGATCAGCCGACAACGATCATTCCACACGGATATGGTGCTGCACTCGCATTGCCGGTTTGGGTTCAAGTTATGAACAAGGCGGCAGAACATTATCCAGCCGAACCGTTGCAGCCCACTATGCC
>JBARMF010000278.1:0-1883 GCA_049802315.1 Candidatus Udaeobacter sp. | reverse complement strand
GCCGAGGTCGGATGCGTGATCATAGGCGGCCATTCCATTCGCAATCCAGAACCGATTTACGGACTTGCGGTTACGGGGCTTGTTGACGTCCGACACATCACCTCAAACGCAAACGCGCGTCCTGGCGACGCGCTCGTTCTAACGAAGCCGCTGGGCACTGGTATTGCCACGACCGCAATCAAACGCGGAATGGCTTCGCGTGCGCTACAAAAAAACGTGATCGCCCTCATGTCCCAGATAAACACGGTCGGCGCCGATTTGGCTGAGTTAGGGCTGGTGCGCGCCGCCACCGATATTACTGGCTACGGGTTGATCGGGCATCTGATCTCGTTGTGCCGGTCGAGCGGTGTCTCCGCGGACATCGATCCCGCTGGTGTGCCGATCATCAGCTACGAAATTCACGAGCTCGTCAATCTGGGGTGCGTTCCGCAAGGAAGCCGCGATAATCTTAACGCAGCGACAGTTCTCGTCGATTGGGCGCAAACAGATGAGACGTGCCAAACTCTCTTAACCGACGCACAGACCAGTGGCGGTTTACTGCTGTGCGTTGCCGAAGCCAATCTTCGAGAAGCGCTCAAGGTCCTCCGAAAAGCCGGCACACATTCCGCCGCGCTGATTGGACGAATCGTACCGCGACGACGTCGCCGCCCATTGATATGCATGACCGAATAAGGTGCGACAAGCGACGCCAAATTCCGGCGGTTTCGAAGATCCTGGCTGCTCTCGGCCATTCTAATTTGCCTCGCCCTTTCGTCGTCGAGATTATTCGCCGCAAATTGTCACAGATTCGTACCAGCAGCGTAGCACCCGAATTCGAGTCGATTGTCGCTGATCTCCGTCGCTCGCTCGATGAACTTCGCGCCGGCAGACTTCAAGCAGTCATCAACGGAACTGGAATTGTCATTCACACAAATTTCGGGCGCGCCCCCCTTTCGAGCGAAGCGATGCACGCACTGAATGAAATCGGAGCAGCTTATTCGAATCTCGAATACGATCTTACGAAAGGCGAACGCGGCGGGCGCGGCTCTTATGTGGAGAGTGCGCTCGCCTTACTTTGTGAAGCCGAGGCGGCAACCGTGGTGAACAATTGCGCAGCGGCGTTGCTCCTCATCGTTCAGCACTTCGCACGAAAGGCTGGTAGAGCGCGACTAGAGCCTGCTCGCCGTGGCGAGGCCGCGCCGGAGGTCGTCATTTCACGGGGTGAACTGGTGCAAATCGGCGGCGGATTTCGCATCAGCGAAATTCTCGAAGCGAGCGGCGCGAAATTGCGCGAGGTCGGCGCGACCAACAAGACGACACTCGAGGATTATGAGCACGCCGTTGGATCCGAAACCGCGATGATTCTGAAAGTGCACCGCAGCAATTTTTTCATGCGCGGATTTGTAGAATCACCTTCCTCAAATGAGATCAGTGCGTTGGCGAAGAAGAAGCGGATTCCGTTTGTCGAAGATCTTGGGAGCGGCGCGATGGTCGCGACTGAATCATTGGGAATTGCGGAGCATGAGCCAATCCCTGGCGACGTATTGAAGGCGGGCGCTGATCTTGTTTGCTTCAGCGGCGATAAACTCTTCGGCGGTCCACAGGCAGGAATCATCGCTGGGAAAAAACGATTCGTCACCGCACTGAAACGCGAACCGATTTTTCGGGCTCTGCGCTGCGACAAGCTCTGTCTTGCCGCCTTGCAAACGACCGCGGATCTTCATCTCGATCACAAAGTCGGCGAAATCCCGGCGCTCGCGCTTCTACAAACTACAGAGGACGCATTGCGCGCCCGTGCCAAAGCGATTGCTTCGAGTTTGGCGGAGTTGCCAATGAAGATCGCAATCGGTCGCGGCAAAGCGAAAACAGGCGGCGGTACATTGCCAACGTCTGATGTGCCGTCG
>JBARMF010000277.1:0-4077 GCA_049802315.1 Candidatus Udaeobacter sp. | reverse complement strand
TCCGGCTCTTTCAGCTCTTCAGCCCGGAAGATTTCGTAATCGATGTTCTCTTTGAGAATTCGAAAATCGATATTGTTTGCGCCGGTCAGTTGCGATCCATCGATCGCGTTCAGCTTGTCGCGAAATTGTTTTTGCGTTGCGAGGTTTTTGGCTCGCGCTTCTGACGAGTAGTCGGTCAACTCGCCATCAAAACGATGGTCACCGAGCTCAGTCGCCTGCTCGGGGTTGGCCTTTAAATATTGTTCAACGTAATCGTGCGCAACTTTTTGGAACACGTCGTTTTGGGAAGTGGCGAATGTGTTTGAAGTCGCCAACGATAAAGCGGCCGCAGCCGCGACGATGACTTTCATTCGAGTTCAGCTCGGTGTGCCGCCGTGAAGAATCGGTTCGGTGGCAATCTCATCGGGCGTGAGCTGTGATTGCAGGTAAGTGCGGTAGTTGTAAAAGCAGGCGACGATGGTGAAAACGATCGCGGCTCCGAACATCAACCAACTGAAGAATGTGAAATACCCGTAAGGGCTAAGTTTGTAGCCGAAGGTCAAAATCAAATAGTTCACACCAGCTACAAAGAGTTCGCCGCTTGCGACGGTGAGGAGCCACAAAGCCATGACCGAGCTCTTCATCGAATTCGGTGATTGCGTGTAGGCAAACTCCAATCCGGTGATCGAAACCATTGCTTCGCCAAGCGTGAGGATTGCGTAGGCGAGCAATTGCCAATTAACACTCGGTTTCAGTCCCGCGTCGATCTGTCCCTGGATCCAGACGATCACAACGAATGAGAGTGCGGTAATAAAAAGGCCGATGCCGATTTTGCGGAGCGGTGTCAGCGGAAAAATCTTATCAATCGCCGGATAAACCAAATAATTGACGATCGGGATAAAAATCAAAATGAGAATCGGATTAGCGGTCTGGACCTGGGCTGCGATCAAATCCATTCCCATCCAGTGCAGGTCCATCTTCTCGGCCTGCAAGGTCCATTCCGCGCCATTGCTCATTCCCCAGAGGCCCCAGAAAAACAAAATGAAAAAGTAAACCATGGCGATCCGGCCGAGCGTGATCAGTCCCTCTTTGCTGAAGGTTTGTTTGAGATAACCGAGACCAGCCGGGAGCACGTGGACCATTTTGTTGCGACCACCCCAAAAGAACAGAGTCGCAATCAGCATGGCGACGCCCGGAATGCCAAAGGCCCAACCGGGTCCCCAATTCGGCTCCTTCAAGAGCCACGGGCACAGGAGGGAAGAGATAAATGAGCCGGCATTAATCGAGAAATAGAACCAGCCAAACATTTTTGAGAGCAAATGCTTGTTCGATTCGCCGAACTGATCGCCGACGTTTGCGGAAACGCACGGCTTGATTCCGCCTGCTCCAAGACAGATCAGGATTAAGCCGACGAGCAGCATTACCCGTTGGCCGATGGCGATCCCCCAGGATGTGGCCATACAGGCGAGCGTCAGATTGCCCAAGCAGTAAACAATAGACAAAGAAAGGATCGTCCGATACTTGCCGAGAAAGCCGTCGGCAAGAACTGCGCCGAGAACTGGCAGAAGATAAACCCCGAACACGAACAAGTGCGTGTACATGTAGGATTCGTTGTCATTCATCGGCGCGAGTACACCCGATTTATCCAAGATGTACCGGGCCATGAAGACGGTCAGGATCGACTTCATGCCGTAGTAAGAGAAACGCTCAGCCGCTTCGTTCCCGATGATGTAGGGGACCCCGGGCGGCATCCCGGTCAGGTTCGGTGGCGACCTCATGTACTTGTGTTCAGCCATGTGATCTCCTTTGCCTAACGAGATTCGTGTGGAGCTTCTGCCGGCGTTCCTGAAGTCGAAGGTCTCTCAGAATGTTCTGCCGCATTCGACCAGACTTTTACTGGATCGGATTGTTCCCTCTGAACTTCCGGCATCTGTCCAAGCGGATGCTTTTCGCAAGATGTAGAAAACAGGGCCGTCGCGAAGAAAACAGCGAGGATGCCCTGGCGAACAAAGGAAGCCATAATGCGCTGGCACAGTTATCAGTCTCCGCTGCCACACGCAAGGATGAAAGCGCAGTGGTAGGGCATGACCGCCGGGCGTGCCGAATCATTCGATCGCGATCAAGTCACGAACAAGAGCAAGAGTAAGAGCAAGAGTAAGAGGAAGCGGAAGCGGTAGAGGCGGAGGCAGAGGAAGAGTTGTGATTGAAAGACGTCTGCATGGCGTTACTATCAGCCGCGGTGGGCCGCACAGAAAGACTCAGCGCATGGAACGAAGTGTTCGCTCTCGTTCTGCTTTTTGCCGGCACACTACTGTTTTTCGCGCTAATCTCTTATACGCCGAACGATATACCGTCGTGGCTCTGGTTTAGCCACGTTTCACCGGCGAATCACCCAGCACAAAATTTCATTGGGCCGCTTGGAGCGATCTTTGCGGGCATTTGCTATCAGTTAATCGGCGTTTTCGCGTCGCTATTGCTGGCGGCGGTTCTGCTCGGATTCGGGGCGGCGAAATTGTTTTATCCTCGATTGCGTTTCGTGCCGCGAATCCCATGGATCGTTTTGTTTCTCATCTCCGGTGCGTGCCTCGACCAAGCCTGGGGGATCACACATTTGCTTGGGAGGACAGTACCGGTCGACATTCAAGGGCCGGGCGGCCTCATTGGGTATCGCTTGTCCGATGAAAATCGCGGCCTGCTTCCTGCCGCTCTCGGCCCGGTCGGTTCGGTTCTTCTCCTCGTCGCGGTTTATTTGACCACGCTGATCTTGGTTACGGGTTTGCGCCCGATTCATCTTGTTCGCGAGATGGTCAATCTCACGCGACGCAGCGTGGCGAAGCAGGCCGAATGGCGAGTGCGCCGGAGAATTCGGAAGTCGGATCTCACGGAACAACTCAAGACGCAAAAGCAACAACGAGCGCTCGAGGCGCTACAGAAGCAACTTAAAAAGAAAGGTGTTCCCGTACCCGAAGCCGTCCGTCCGATGATCTTGCCGGATGAACTGGCGAATCGGCCCGCCCCGAAAGTGGTCGATACGAACGTGCAGTCGACGGGGCCGGTAGTAAGCCGGCGCAGACCTTCGCTCGCGGAACTGCGCGCAAGTGAAGAGAAATCAAAGGCCGTTCCTGGTCCGACAACTGCCACTTCGAGCTGGGAAGATTATGTCTTGCCCGGCATTGATCTGCTCGAGGAACACAGTCTTGAAGCACGTACAGCCACCGATCCTTCGGAACTACAAGAGGTCCAGCAAATTCTTATTGAGACATTAGGACAATTTGGAATCGCCGTAGCACCTGGTGACATCACCAAGGGTCCCACCATCACGCGATACGAGGTCTATCCGGCGAAAGGCGTGCGCGTGGACAAAATTGTGAGCCTTGAGCGCGACCTTGCGCGCGCGACGAGCGCCGAACGAATCAACATTCTCGCGCCTATTCCCGGCAAAGACACCGTTGGAATTGAGCTTGCCAATACCCGCAAGGTAACGGTGAAACTGCGCGAGCTCTTCCAGTCGTCCGATTGGGACGCTGCGAAGGAGCACGCAAAGATTCCGCTAGCCCTCGGCAAGGATGTTTACGGCAAGACAATCATCGCCGACCTGGCGCAGATGCCGCACCTGCTTGTCGCGGGGACGACTGGCAGCGGCAAGAGCGTCTGTATCAATGCACTGATTGCCAGCATGCTTTTTCGTTTCACGCCAGAAGAGATGCGTCTCGTCATCATCGATCCAAAAATGGTGGAAATGCAGGCGTATCAATCATTGCCGCATCTGGCATTTCCAATCGTAACTGATCCGAAGAAGGTGCTGTTGGCGTTGCGATGGCTTATCGACGAGATGGAACGCCGCTATAAAATGTTTGCCCGAGTAGGCGTTCGGAACATTGTCGGGTTTAACGCGCGGCCGAAGAAGAAAACACAAAAAGAACTCGACGCTGAGGCCGTAGATTCTGGTGTCTCATCGGACCGGGGACGCAGGTCTGCTGAGACGGCGGATGCTACACCGATCAAAGTGCCTCGCGAAGACGAGGAGCACGTTCCCGACAGAATTCCGTACGTGGTCGTCATCATCGATGAGCTGGCAGATTTGATGCAAACCGCGCC
>JBARMF010000276.1:0-4024 GCA_049802315.1 Candidatus Udaeobacter sp. | reverse complement strand
AAGGACGCCGCTATCGGCGCTCTGCAACACCTGCTCAGTATTTCCTACGGAAGTCCGGTGACGCCGGCGCTTCTGCGGATCGATCCAGACTGGGACAATCTCCGCAAAGATCCGCGCTTTGAGAAGCTCTGTCAGGAAAAGTAGATGACGAGCAGCATGTCCCCCCCACCTCCTTCGGAACTCAAGTTCGAGATCGGACACGTCCTATTCATCGACATCGTTGGCTATTCGCAGTTGCTGATCAATCAGCAGAGCGAGCAACTCGATATTTTGCGCAAGATTGTGCGTGGAACCGAGCAGTTCCGTGTCGCCCAAGCCGAAGGTAAGCTGTTGCGACTCCCCACAGGTGACGGGGCAGCGTTGGTGTTTCGAACTACGCCTGAAGCACCCGTGCTGTGTGCGCTCGAGGTCAGCAAGGAACTAAAAAAGCATCCCGAACTTCGGGTGCGAATGGGAATCCACAGCGGTCCGGTTAATGCGGTCACCGATCTGAACGAACAATCGAATATCGCCGGTGCGGGAATTAATATTGCGCAGCGGATAATGGATTGCGGCGATGCCGGTCACATTTTGCTTTCAAAACACGTCGCGGAAGACCTCGAGCATTACCCTCGCTGGAAACCATACTTGCACGATCTTGGCGAGTGCGAAGTGAAGCACGGCGTTCGCGTTTCGGTCGTTAACCTTTACAACGACGACACCGGCAATCCTGCGTTGCCAGAGAAATTTGAGAGTGCTCGGCAGAAACTTACGGAGGCTGAGCCGAAGCTGGGCAAGCCGATGTTGCTTGCGATTGGAATCGGAGCGCTCGCGGTGATTGCCATTTTCGTATCGCGGTTTGTGCCGGGGATGTTGCGTTCAAACGAAGAGGCAAAACGCGCGCCTGCTGAAGCCTTGGCGATACCGGAGAAGAGCATCGCTGTCCTGCCGTTCGACAACCTTAGCCGCGATCCCGACAACGCTTTTTTCGCCGAAGGTGTGCAGGATGAAATCCTGACGCGTCTCGCCAAAGTCGCGGATCTTAAGGTAATTTCGCGCACCTCGACGCAACGTTTCAAGAGTGCGCCATCCGACTTGCGAGAGATCGCGAAGCAGCTTGGGGTCATGCACATCGTCGAAGGCAGCGTGCAAAAGGCGAACGACCAGGTGCGTGTGAATGTGCAGTTGATTAACGCGCTGACTGATGCGCATCTCTGGGCCGACACATACGATCGAAAAATGACGGACATCTTTGCAGTCGAAAGCGAGATTGCGAAGACAATTGCCGACACGCTACAGGCGAAGCTGACGGGCTCGGAAAAACAGATGATGGCGGCGCAGCCGACGAGCAACACGGAGGCGTACGAGCTTTATCACAAAGGGAAATCGCTGTGGGAAAAGCGCTCCGGTGACAACATTCCGAAAGCGATCGCCTATTACGAGCAGGCGATTGCGCGCGATCCAAATTATGCGCTGGCCTATGCGGGTCTGGCCAAAGCCTACATTCTGGCTCCTTTTTTCGCAGGTGCGGATCGGCTCGATGCCTACTCGAAAGCCAAAGACGCGGCACGCAAAGCCCTCAGCCTTGACTCGAATCTGGCCGAAGCGCATACCTCATTCGGCAAGGTACTCTTCTTTCGTGAAATCGATCTGGCCGGCGCCATGCGCGAATACAAACGCGCGATCGAGCTCCAGCCGAACGACGCGACGGCACATCACTGGCTTGGCAACGACACCCTGGCAGCCCTCGGTCGATTCGATGAAGCCATTGCCGAAGGTAAGCGCGCGATTGAGTTGGATCCGCTATCGCCAATTATCAATGCGGACCTTGGCGTAACCCTTAGCTACGCTCACCGCTTCGACGAATCCGCCAGGCAATTGCGCAAGACGCTCGAGATCGATCCAACATTCTTCTATGCGCACTATAATCTCGGAATTGTTCTTCAAGCACAAGGCGACCTGTCCGGTGCGATTGCCGAATACGAAAAAGCCAAACGATTGAGCGACGACCCATTTACGGCGACCTTCTGCGCTCAGGCTAAAGCGTACGCTGGTGACAAGGATGCCGCGCTGCGCATGTTGAGCGATCTCGATAAGATCAGTCAGCAGCGCGAGGTCGTTGGCTACTTGCGCGCTTTGCTTTATCTCAGCCTGAACAACAAAGGTGAAGCGTTGCGCTGGCTTGAACAGGGTTACGAGGAACGCGACGGTTCCAACATCAGCTGGATCAACGTAGACCC
Source organism: Candidatus Udaeobacter sp. (assembly GCA_049802315.1). Classification (GTDB taxonomy): domain Bacteria; phylum Verrucomicrobiota; class Verrucomicrobiia; order Chthoniobacterales; family UBA10450; genus Udaeobacter. The sequence goes on along the minus strand of JBARMF010000276.1, from coordinate 1,805 downwards.
GCTGCTCGATTCATTACATGGCGAGCCGCGCTTCGAAGCGCTGGTACAAAAGGTGGTCGCACCGAAATCAGAAGCAAAACAGTGAAGATCGACACCTTCTTCACCGAGCTGAAGCGGCGCAACGTTTACAAGGTCGCTATCGCTTACATCATCGGCGGGTGGGCGCTTTCTCAGGGGATCGCCCAAGTTTTCCCAGTCTTCGACATATCAAACTCGGCGATCCGTTTGATCGTCCTGCTCATTATTCTCGGTTTGCCCGTTGCTATCGTTCTCGCCTGGATGTTCGAACTGACGGCGCAGGGAATTAAGCGAACCGCAACGGCCGACGCCATGCCGGCCGCCGCGAAACCGAAGAAATACATTTGGCTTTATATCGTGATCATAGGCGCCGCGATCTCAATCGGCCTATTTTTGCTTGGTCGTTATACGGCTTCGAATAATGCCAGTGCGGCTCGCACCGAAACGGCCACAGTTCCCGGGAAAAGCATCGCAGTGCTGCCATTCGAAAATTTAAGCGACGACAAAAGCACCGCCTACTTCAGTGATGGCATTACCGAGGAAATACTCAACGCGCTCGCGCAAATTCCGAACTTGAAAGTAGCGGCGCGACGATCGGCTTTCCAATTCAAGGGCACTGATCTCGATCTGCGTAAAATCGGTCAGGTCCTCGGGGTGGCACATATTCTGGAGGGCAGTTTGCAGAAGGCCGGCGACCAGGTGCGCATCAACGTGCAGTTAGTCGACGTGCAAAACGGGTTGCAGGCGTGGTCCGAGAAGTACGATCGCAAACTCGACAACGTCTTTGCGGTCGAGGATGAAATCGCCAAGGCGATCGCGAGCAAATTGCGCGTCCAGCTCACGGGCGGCGCCGGGCAACCACTTGTCGTTGATAGTACGAACAATCCGCAAGCGCATGAACTTTATTTGCGCGGACTGACTTTGCTTGCCGCCAGAGGTCCCGGATTACTTGAAGCACGGAATTCGTTTCAAAAGGCGGTGAATCTCGACGCGGGTTATGCGCAGGCGTGGGGCGCGTTGGCCGTGACCGAGTTCATTCTACCTTCTTATGGGCTCGACTCGTTCGAAAATGCGCTGCCGCGAGGCGAGTCGGCCGCGCAACGCGCTCTTGTACTCGACCCTAACACGGCTTCGGCCTATGTCGCCGTTGGGCTGGCGAACACTTTTCGCTCCCGCTGGTCTGAAGCCGATCAGGCATTCCGCCGCGCCCTCGTCCTGGCACCCGGTGACGCTGAAGCGGTCAATCAATATGCACAGTTTCTCTCCACGGTTGGACAACTGGAAGCAAGCTTGCGCGAGATCGAGCGCGCTCAGCAGCTCGATCCATTATCGCCTATCATCGGCGTTATTCATGCCGGCGCTCTGGCTGCCTTGAGGCGTGATGACGCTGCGGAGGCGCAGATCAAAAGCGTCCTCGCGGCGCATCCCGAATTTGTGGCAGCGCATACTTGGGCCGCCACTCAGTACATCGACCGCAAGATGTATTCAGAGGCGGAGGCGGAGCTACGTTCGTTAGGCAAACTCAGGGATCAAAATGGAGACGCCAAAGCGTTGCTCGCCCGCGGCATGGCCGACACGGCCCAACGCGCTGCCGCCGTAGATAGCCTGGAGACTTCGCCGGACAATGCCGATATTCGGCGGGACCCGATTTGGTACGCATTCTATCTCGTATCGTTGGGAGAACGCGACCGTGCCCTCGATGAGCTGGAAATCTATGCGGCCAAGCCCAACAGCGCTTTCGCAGCCTGGCTCTGGAATCGCGGTTTCGATCCGTTGCGCGACGATCC
>JBARMF010000275.1:0-3018 GCA_049802315.1 Candidatus Udaeobacter sp. | reverse complement strand
CACAGTCCTATGTTTCTGTCGCGAAACTCGCCGATACTGTCATTCTGAGCGGAGCGAAGAATCTCTGTTTTTCCTCCCAGCGATCGCCCAAGCCAATGATCTGAGATGTTTCGCTTCGCTCAACATGACAATGCCAATCTGATGAGTTTCACGACAGAAACGATTTAAGTTCGCGTCCTTTTCACTTCCCAATGTCTTTCGTTGAATTTCGCTTCCTCTGGTTTTTTCTGCTCGTGTTCATCGCCTACTGGGCGATGCGCAACAACGCCGCGCGAAAGGCGTGGCTTCTCCTCTGCAGCTATGCTTTTTACGCGGCGTGGAGTTGGAAATTTACATTCCTGCTCCTCGGATCAACGACAGTGGATTACATCGTCGGCCAAATGCTCGGACGTACTGAAAGTCCCGCGTGGCGGCGTTTCTGGATTGCCACCAGCATATGCGTCAATCTCGGCGTCCTGGGTTTTTTCAAATACTTTAACTTTTTTGTCTCGTCGGCGTCGGGGCTTCTGTCATGGCTCGGCTTACCGGCGAGCGTGAACACGCTCAGCATTATTCTGCCGGTGGGCATTAGCTTCTACACGTTTCACTCGATGAGTTACACGATCGACGTGTACCGTCGAAAGCAGCGCCCCATTTCAAATTTTGTCGATCTTTCGTTGTTCGTCAGTTTCTTCCCGCCATTGGTGGCGGGACCGATTGTCCGTGCAGTGTATTTTCTGCCGCAGCTCATTTCGGCCAAGAGGTTTTCCGATGTCGATGTTCGGGGCGCGGTAATGTTATTCCTGGCGGGATTCATTAAGAAGGCGTGCATCGCCGATGGAGTCGCGCCGACCGTCGACCGTTACTTTGCTCATCCGGCGAACTTCACGGCAACGAGCGCATGGATTGGCGTGCTGTTCTACGCAATCCAGATTTACTGCGATTTTTCCGGCTACACAGACATGGCCATCGCGGCTGCCCGGCTACTTGGGTATCAATTACCGAACAACTTTCAGTTTCCCTACTTTGCTGAGAACGTCTCTGATTTCTGGCGGCGCTGGCACATCAGTCTCTCCAGCTGGCTTCGCGATTATCTTTACATTCCACTCGGCGGAAATCGCGGCTCCCGCGGGTTTGCTTACCGCAATGTCATGATCACCATGCTGCTCGGTGGCCTATGGCACGGAGCTGCATGGACGTTCGTGATCTGGGGCGCCTTACATGGAACCGCACTTCTCATTCATCGGGAGTGGATACGCCTCACTGACGGTCTGAAGTGGGCCGCGCGGGCGATGCGCTGGCTTGCCTGGCCGATTACGATCTACGCGGTATGTGTTGCCTGGATCTTTTTCCGCGCGCAGGACCTCAACAGTGCAGGAACAATACTAAAGCAGTTCACCCTCTTTTCCGGCGGTGGTGACGAACATTTCCACCGATGGTTGCTCTTGGTGATTGTGGCTCTCGTCGTCGTCCATTGGCTCAATTCTCGCCGATGGTTTGGAAAATCATGGCGACGGTGGCCCGCGCCAGTCTTTGCGGCGGCTTACGGTTGCACTTTTGCAGTCGTCCTTTTATTTGTTCCGCCCCACTACACGCCCTTCATTTATTTTCAGTTTTGAGCCCGTAGTCAGGAATAAAAATCACATGCGCAAAAAGATCGTCGCCGCGCTGTTTGTCATCCCGAGTGTAACGAGGGATCTCACGAGTAACGAAAGATTTGCCACTCCCTCGAAAAGTTGGGAGGTTCCTCGCTTCCCTCGGAATGATAACTGAATTACATGAGAAAAAAGATCGTCGCAGCCAATTGGAAGATGAACATGACGCAGGCGGAATCCGCGCGATTTGTGGAGTCGTTGTTGCTTCGGGACATAGGCGAAATCACCGATGTCGAAGTGGTGATCATTCCGCCCTTCACCGCGATTGCGAAAGTGACCGAAGCATTAGGTAACACGCAGAACATAAAGGTCGGCGCGCAAAATATGTATTGGGAGAAGAACGGGCCGTTTACCGGCGAGATCAGTGCTGCGCTTTTGCGCGACCTGTTTGTGCATTACGTCGTGCTCGGGCACAGCGAACGCCGTACGTTTTTTGGTGAGACCGACGAAATCGTCAATCGTAAAGTGCGCGCAGCGCATGCGGCGGCACTGCGTCCGATCGTTTGCATCGGAGAAACGCTCGAACAACGCGACAAAGGCAACGTGGAAAAAATATTGTCGACGCAATTGCGCGGCAGTCTCGCTGGTCTAAGTCCAAAGGAGTTGCAGGAAACGGTGATCGCATACGAGCCAGTGTGGGCCATTGGCACCGGCCGCAATGCCACACCCGCTCAAGCACAAGAAGCACACGCATTCATTCGCCACATCCTGCGCGAAATGACCGACGAGACCACAGCCGACCGAGTGCGAATCCAGTACGGCGGCAGTGTCAAACCGGAGAACGCCCGCGAACTCATGAGCCAGCCCGACATCGACGGCGCGCTCGTCGGCGGCGCCAGTCTTGACCCGCGCAGCTTCGCCCAAATCGTGAAAGCCGCGCGCGAAGAGTAGCACAGGCATCTTGCCTGTGGGGCAACCGGGCGTCCCGCCTGATTAATTCTTTTCGGCAGGCGTGATGCCCAACTGAGCCGCGGGACTCGCGAAACAGTTGTAGCCAAGATCGTCGATCTCGGTTCGAGACCAACAATGTCTTTGGCGTTGTTGTAGCCGTCTCGCTGTTTGCGGCCTTAGGGCTTATTTAGAGCCACTTGGGGCCGCGCTCTGCGTGTCTCAATCTGAGCGCTTACTCTTTGAATCGTTGAATCCTGCTCTCTGACATGCGCTGCGAGAGCTTGCATTCCTTTCTCTTGTTCCGCGACGACGCGCCTCAGTTCTGCGATTGTGGCCTGTTGTTCCTGAATCCTGCTCTCTTGATTCTCCAGTTTGCAATTCTGTTCCCCGACTCTTTTGTGGTCTTTAAGAAACTCGTTAAGTAGCATTGCGTTGACCTGATCGTAGCGCACGCTGAAGGGTTTTCCGTCCTTGTCGAGTGCCACCAGGGTCG
>JBARMF010000274.1:0-4302 GCA_049802315.1 Candidatus Udaeobacter sp. | reverse complement strand
TGATCCAAAGATCAATATCATCGGCGAATTTTGATGCGCGCAGCAGCGGCGTTCCACCTTCACCTAACGACACTGGCTCAACATCGGGTGGCAACGGCAATACTTCGCGATAGCGCCACAATGATTTTTCCCGCGCAAGCAATATCTCGCGCGTCACGGTTGCTGCTGCTTTTGTAAGATCCACTCTCGCAAGCAGCGGTTTGTGGCATGACAAACACAGATTCTGTAAACGCGACCACTCGTGTTGAAGGCCGCACGCGCTGCATTCGAGATGCGTGAGAAACATCGGAGCAATGGAGCGTACATTTCCAGTGAGCGCACGCGCCCCGTGGGTCGAAACGGAAGTCAGGCAGCCTTGCCTGACTCGGACGGCAAGCTGCCAGCTTGCCGATTCGACATACTGCCAGCATGTCGGCCAAGACAGACTGGCAGTCTGTCTTCCAGAGAGCACCGCTTGCGACTCGTGTTAGACTAATAACGAATGAATTTGCTAACGCTGACCGAAGTTCGCCGGGCGACGCAGAATGGAACGACGTCTGCGCGCGTACACGTGCAGGTGGAAAACGCGACGCCGAAGCTGACGCGCGAACAGCAGCCGTATTGCGAGCTTACGTTGGCCGACGCATGTGACCGGATGACGTTGCGTGTCTGGAGCGATCATCCTGCGTACAAAACGTGCAGCGCATTAACCAATCAGGATTTCATCGAGCTCACGGCCGATTTTTACCAGTCGCAATACGGACTCGACGCTCGCAAGTGGATGCAGCGGCCGCTGACGGAACAGGAAAAGAACGAATTGCTCCAGGGCCCTCCAGGTTTACGCGCTAAACAGGCGTCCGATTTCGAATTCGTCAGGCAAAGTGTGGCCGGGATCAGCGATCCACGGTTGGCAGCGTTGGGTGAAGCTTTTCTCAGCGAATGGGGCGACCGGTTTCGGCGCACCGCGGCCGCGCGGAATTACCATCACGCCCGGCGCGGCGGACTGGTCGAGCACACAGCTCAAATGATGCGTGTGGCTAAGGAAATCGCGCCGCTTTACCCTGAGTTGAACCTCGACCTGTTACTCACGGGAATTCTCTTCCACGATTCCGGAAAACTCTGGGAGAACGCGTTGCCCGAAAACGGATTCGTGATGAGTTATGACGAGCGCGGTGAACTGATAGGACACATCTCCATCGGACTCGAATTGGTGAACGCATTATGGAGAAGGTTGAGCGTCGAAAATGCCGAAGCGTGGAAGAATCTCACACCAGCCTCGGAAGATGTGCGAATGCATCTGTTGCACCTGATTGGCGCTCATCACGGCGAGCCGGCATTTGGTTCGCCCGTCTCGCCGAAAACGCCCGAAGCAATGGCGCTTCATTACATCGACAATCTGGATGCGCGTCTGGAAATGTTCGCCGCTGGTTACACCACCGCCAAACCGCTGGCCGCGCGCATTTTTGATCGCGTGCGGCCATTGCCTGGGAATTTGGTGAAGTCGCTGGAGAAATTTCAGCAAGCAGCGAGTCCGCACGCGCCCGCGGACAAACTTCTGTGACGCGGTACGAGCACACGCAAATCGGTCGCGCAATAATTTGGTCCCTTCTCGCGATCATTCTGATTGCTACCGGCGGATTGATGGGATCATCGGCTCATCGGGGGCCGCCAGTGGTCGTTTCGATCATCCTGCTGGTTTGTCTCGTCCTTTTCTACAGACTCAGGATTACGATCGACAGAGAGACTCTCTGTGCCTCGTTTGGTATTGGCGTGATCCGCAAGAGAGTGGAGCTTGCGGAGATTGTCGGATGCGAGCCCTTTCGCATTCGTTGGTGGTACGGCTGGGGCATTCATCTGACGCCGTACGGCTGGCTGTATAATGTTTCCGGGTTTGAAGCTGTAGCGATCACCTTACGAGATGGCCGAAACTTCGCGCTCGGTACTGATGATCCTCACGGGCTCGTCGATGCAATCAGGCGCTACACCAGCACGCATTTCACGCGCGGTTGAGCTCGTAAATCCGACCGATAGACAACGCGGTCACTGAAATCAAAATGCGTTTATTTCGCCAATTCGCGGAACCAACCTAAAGCGACCGAAGTTTGCCCGTCATTTACTTCGTGCCCGCCATGAAAAGTCCCGATTCGCATTCGATTGAACCCAGTTCGCTTGATTGAACCGGCGACAGCGTACTGCTGCTCCACCGTTGCGATTCGATCATCGTGGCCAGCGCTGATGTAAATTGGCGTATTAAGAAAACTCCCGCCCGGTTGGATCCGCGCATATCCATCGCTTAGGTGATCTTCATTCGCACCAGTCATGTAGATGCCGGCAATGCGACAGCCATTCCTCGCGAGCAGAGGCGCAATGTAGCCAACCCCTTTTGCTCCTCCGGAAAACCCTGCACACGCAACCGGCCATTTGTCCGATCCGGGAAAACTGCGATGCAGCGCATCCACAGCCGCGAGCGTCATTGCGCCACGCCAGGCGGCAGTATCGTTCCGCGCGTGCTGCGGCCCGTCTCCGGCCAGAAGCACCCAGCGTTCAGAGAGTCCGACTGTGCGATAAAACTGGACGAGATCATCGCGATTCTGCCGTTTGAAATCGCTGGTAGAGCATACGACCAATACCGGCCAACTTTTTCGCGGATCAAAATTCGAAGGAGTGGCCAGCATGGCCACGGCACTCGGCGGCACAGCGTTTCCGCCTTGACCGGCCAACGACTTTTCCTGCGCGCTTAAAGGAACGTTAGCCTTGACGGTTGAACCCGGAGAAAAAGCGACTCCGGCGAATGTCAACGAACCTGCGGTTGCCGCGACCGAGCCAGCATGGAGTAGTAGAATCAACACAGCCACCGAAAGCAGTCGGACGCGGGTACCGCAGCTGTGTTGGGAATCCAGTAGGATCATGCTGTTTCGTACTCAAAAAACGTGCGGAACGGAACGCTCAAATCTAATTTAGACTGAAAATGTAAAATCGGCCATGGCCCCTCGTATAGCCACAAATGTGCAGGTAATGTTTTTCGACACCGATTGCGGTGGCGTTGTGTCTAACATCGCATATCTGCGTTTCATCGAGATCGCTCGCACGCACCTGGCGGAGAAGCTCGGGCTCCCCGTCGTGGAGATGGCGCAAAAGGAAACCTATCCGGTTGTGGTCCGGACCGAGATCGATTATCGGCGCGCGGCAAGGCTCGGTGACCAGCTGGTGATTGAAGGTTGGCTAGATCGCGCAGAGAGAGCGCGGTTCTGGTGTGCATTCCGCATCACGCGCCCACAAGACAACACTTTGATCGCCGAATGCCGGCAGATGCTGGCATTGATCGAGATGGCGACGGGAAAATTGCTGCGTTTGCCTGAGCATTGGAAAACGTACGACAACCTCGAATCCAACGAACGCAGCGAACACGAATCTCGAGCCGGAACAACTCCCGGTGGAGATTGTATGCGATGACCGCAAGCGCTCGCACCCTAAGCATCGAAGAGACGCTGCTGGAACCGCGCGCTTTGCCGCCGCCGCCCACGCGGCATGCTCTGTTGGTAATTCTGATCGCGCTCGCGGCGCTGTTGCATGTGGTGACCATTGGCACCGGCGATCTTTATAGTGAGACGGAGGGCCAATACGCCGGAGCCGCGCGCGAAATGGTGGCGAGTCATAATTGGTTGCTCCCAACGAACAACGGCATACCGCGCCTGCAAAAACCGCCATTGCTCTACTGGCTCATCATTGCTTCGTATAAAATTCTCGGCGTGAACGAGGCAGCGGCCCGGCTGCCGCTTGCGCTCGCCGTCGTAGCCACGGTTGCACTTATTTTCTTAATTGGCGAAAAGCTCTCGGATTACTGGCGGGGTTTCATCGCGGGTCTGATCTATCTCAGCTTCTGCGGCACGTTTCTTCTCGCGCGCATTGTCATGCCGGAACCGCTCGTCAGCACATTCATGACTGGCGCGATGTTCTGCGGAATTTGCGGCTATGAACGGAGGCGCCATCGGCGCCTGTGGTTCGCCGGTGTTTGGGTTTTCGTTGCGCTAGCGTGCCTAACGAAAGGTGCGCTTGGCATCGTTTACCCCGCAATGGTTTTTGTTATGCTCTCGATTTTTTATCGTGAAGCCAGGATACGGTTTCGCGCCCTTCTGCGCTGGGAATATGTGTTGATTTTTCTTTTGATCCTGACGCCCTGGCACATCTGGGCACAGTGGCATTTCCCGCATTATTTTCGTTATGTCAGATCCGAATGGCTCGGACATCTGCGCGGCCTCACCGATGAGACGCACGATTTCCTCGGTGTGCCCGCCTATCAATTTGTGATCCTGCACGTGGCGT
>JBARMF010000273.1:0-2113 GCA_049802315.1 Candidatus Udaeobacter sp. | reverse complement strand
CCCGGCGCAACGGTTTCGAACACTTTTGCAAAAGCATTGTTTAATTGATGAACGACGTCCTTCCCTGCTTCAGCTGCAGATGGATTCAGTGGACCGGCATCATTAGGCACGACCTCCGGTTGCGCCGCAAACGAAGTACTGAACGCGAGACAAAGTGCGAAAATGGACAAACGCATAGGTTGGAATTTTGACAGTAGCCAACATGCAACGTTCAACCCGCTGCGTCCAATTGCGGTTCGCCCCGGCAAAACGGCCGTCTGGCCGCCTGATTCAAAGACGGATTCGCAGTTCCGCGGTACCCGTGCCAAATTCCTTGACGAGAATCGTATAATTGGCGGCCCAGCCATCAATATGCGCACCTTTCACCGGCGATTTATCTTACGAGCGGGCGTTGCAGCCCTGTTCTTCATTGCTTTGTGGGTAATCGTCATTGGGCCCGAACCTCCTTCGCACATCACGATTTCACCGGACGAACTGGTGCGAGCCGTCACGATTCAACGCGAACCCCTCATCGATTTAGCTCTGATGGAACACGTCGATCCAAACGGGCGCGACGCGCAAGGTCGCACACCGTTGTTGATCGCGACGTCGCAGCAGGACTGGAAAACGGCGCGACGACTCCTCGATGCCGGAGCTGTTGTTGATGTCGCCGACAAGAATGGATTTACGCCGGTGATGGCGGCAGCGATGCACGGAGATCTGGACATGTTTCAATTGCTCCTGGCGCGCTCAACCAATCTTCAGCCGGAAAAACCGCGTGCAGACGGACAAGACCTTCTGAGCGTTGCGCTCGATGGCGGGCATCCGGAGATCATTAAAACCGTGGAGCAGCGTTTGCCAACGGTGCCCCAATGGACGACCAGCACGCGGCGCGCTTTGTCCAGAGCGCTGCAAGCGGGCAAGAACGATGAAATCCGGTTGCTGCTGAGCAAACAATCGGCGCCACCGACGCCCGAAGGCAAGAATGTGCCATTTCTTGCGTATGCGATCGCGAGCAACAACGGGTCTTTGTTCAGCACACTGTTGAGTTGCGGAGCAGATCCCAACACGGTGTTACCCTCCCGTTGCGATAAAGATTTTTTGGCGTTGCTGCCAAAGGGATTGCGCAGCTACGTCGAAGATGATCACAACGTCACGGTGCTGATGCTCGCATCGGGTCTGGGCCAGGTCGATTATTCGCAGGCTTTGATCGACGGCGGAGCAAACCGGACCCGCCTGACGACCCGGAACAAAATGTCGGCATTGGATATTGCGGCGGAAACCGGCCACTGGCGTTCCGCGCAAATTCTTCTCGGCGGCGGCCCCGCGCCAGAAAAGTTGCGGGTCGAGATTTCTCTGGGGATGCAAAGCGTCGCTCTCTTCAGGGACGGCAAACCTATATATCACTCGCGATGCTCCACGGGGCGGTCGGGTTACTCCACAAAGCGGGGCGAGTTCGTAATAACCAACAAGGAACGCAGCCATCGTTCCACCATTTACCACGTCGAGATGCCATATTTCATGCGGCTGAGCTGTCTCGATTTTGGAATGCACGCTGGTTATGTGCCGAACTATCCGGCGTCGCACGGCTGCATTCGTTTGCCCGAAGATACCGCGCGCAAATTCTTCTCCGAAATCCCAGTCGGCACACTCGTGACCGTGCAATAACGGGACTTCTGGTGTGTTTAGCGCCAAAGGCGCGCCATCTAATCATAGCCTGGGGCAACCCCGAAAGCTTTCGGGGCTGAAGGCGCGATTCATTGCTGCAATCCATCGCCGAATGACTTGGTAGGGCGTGACCAGAGCCTGCTCGCCGCGGCGAGGGCGCGCCGAAGATCCGAAATTCCACTTTGGCACACTGGTGCCCGTGCAATAACCACCATACGACCGAAAGCCGAATGACCTGGTAGGGCGTGACCGCCGGGCGCGCCGCAGCTCTTGTGCACTAAAGTAGCGCGAGCGTCCTCGCCCGCCGCGGCGGGCCGGAGGCATGCCCTACTCCTTGATCGGCGCAACGCACCGCCTCGTATTTCCCGAATCCAAACTGCTCCTTTGCCGCATCTCATTGGAGATCCATGGAAACAGCCAATCTCGCCGCGCAGTTACCCTTTGCCTCTAACCAGCCATCGCTTCC
>JBARMF010000272.1:0-9645 GCA_049802315.1 Candidatus Udaeobacter sp. | reverse complement strand
GACAATATCCGAATCAAAAACAAAATGTACCCACGCATTAAAACGTCTAAAGGTGCACTCCGCATTCGGAATTCATGGGGCGTCACGTTCGGGAAGTCAGGTTACGGCTGGATACCATACGACTACGTTTTGAATAACATCGCGATGGACTTCTGGTCACTACTCGACATGCGCTGGATCGATAGCGGAAAGTTCGGCTTCTGATAAGGTAATGTCGCGTTAAACCGGTTTTTCGTTAAGCCAGCCGAGAGCAAGCAATGGCGCCAGATAAAGATAAATAGGCATGCGAAGAAGCCGCATTCTGCACGCAAATTGGTACGATTATCCGCAGTACTACGATATTGGCTTCCAAGCCTGGACTGATTTGGAGGCCGATTTCATCGAGGCTGCATGTCAGAAGTATTGCCGCTTCGAGGCGCACCGGTTTCTGGAGCCAGCCTGCGGCAGTGGCCGACTCGTTATGGAGTTCGCCGCCCGCGGCTATCAAGTGACGGGATTTGACCTCAGCCAGCGAGCGTTAACCTACCTTCGGCAGCGACTTGCGCGTCGCCGGCTCGACGCGCAGGCATTTGAGGCCGAGATGTCCTCTTTTCGCGTCGATCGTTCGGTTGATGCGGCCTATTGCATGGTTAATACCTTTCGTCACCTGCTGTCGGAGCAAGCGGCGCGCGCCCACTTGGAGTGTATTGCCAGTAGCCTTCGTCCGGGGGGCATCTATGTCCTTGGCATGAATCTGCTGCCATCGGAAGCCGGGCGCTGGGCGGAAAGGCGCGGCAAGACAAAAGTGACCGTAACCGAGCGGGTTCTACGCACCGACCACCGCCGCAGGATTGAGCACGTTCAGGCGTGCTTGACGGCGGGCTGCGGATTGAGGGAATTTCGCCTGCGGCATGAATACCAGTTGCGCACGTACACACGAAGGCAATTTCGACGGCTGCTTGCTTCGGTTCGGTCGCTTGAATTGTGCGACACCTATGATTTCCCGTACGACATCGACCGGCCAGTCGCCCGCAAAAAAGAAATCGCTTACGGCGTGTTCGTGTTAAGTCGCCAATAGCTTTCGCAGTTAGTGGTCTTAAAAACTAACTCAAACAACCGAAAATCCAGATATTGATGGCACCAGGTGTGTACGCTGGAACGACGAGTGTTGAGACAACGGTTTCGCATCTGGAATACATATGCCTGTGCTTCTGCACTTGATTCGTGAGGCGCAACCTTCATTGTCCGGAGCTGTAATCGAGCAAAAAATTCGTGCAGATTCCGAGCAAGCCTTAGAAAAAGGCGTGACATTAGCAACGCATCGACTCAAAATTTTCATATGACTAGAAAAAATGTTTCTAAACGACGCCCACTGCGCAAAGCACCGCCCGGAGGAGGAGTACCGATGAACCCAACACCGCCCGGAGGAGGAGTACCGATGCGCGGAGCACGGCCGATGGGAGGAGGACCGATGCGCGGAGCACCCCCGATGGGAGGAAGAGCACCGATGCGCGGAGCACCCCCGATGGGAAGAGGAGCGATGCGCGGAACACCGCCGGGAGGAGGAAACCCGATGGGAGGAGTACTGATGCGCGGAGCACCCCCGATGGGAAGAGGAACGATGGGCGGAACACCGCCGGGAGGAGGAAACCCGATGGGAGGATTACTCATGCGCGGAGGACCGCCGATGGGAGGAAACCCGATGTCGTCAGGGCGCTGATTCAATGAGTTTCGTGTAAAATTCGGATCGCGAGACGATCTGGATGCTTACGATAGGTGATTGAGCAATTTGCGACCGGCTTGGAACCATAGCCCTACAGCAAGCCCGGTCGGCGAAGCTACAAAAGAGATCACCTCGATCCGGGCGCAGCGACGAGCTTTTGAAAGCGCGGATCATTCCGGAGCGGATCAAACATAGGATCCAGCCGGAGCAGCGCCGGAGTAAGCGGTACGTTTTCAGACAGACCAGCGTACGGGATCGAGAGTAGTTTCTGTAAAGCGGCGATCGCGCGGTCGGGTTCTCCCATCTGCGCTGCCACCCGCGCAAGGATCTCAATTGGGAACGGACCTCGTATCGCATCCTTCTCAATTGGATTCGCGGCTACGGCGCGCTCCGCCAACGCCAACGCCCCGACCTTATCACCAAGCCCCATTGTCGTCAGCGCAAGATCTCCAATAAGCGCATAATTGTCCGGCTGTTCCTTCAGGAACGATTCCAATTCGGTGCGCGCGTGTTGCCAGGTTTCCTGAGCGGCTGCGTGATTACCGGCGACTTCTTCCGCCCAACCTAACCAAAAGCGCAGCTCGCCATTGTAAAAACCCAATTTTGGATCGGGTTTGGCAAGTATTTCCTTCAATTGAGGGATGACCTCTGCAGGCTGGCGCTCTAAAATCGCTTGGTAAACTTGTGCTACCAAAGCCCACTTGTCGTTGGTGGTTAGATGAAGCGGAGCGAGGATTGCTGACGCACGCGGCAGGTCGCCTTCGGCTTGTGCGATAGCCGCCTTTTGCGCGAGCGTATCGATGTCGTCTGGACTAATGTGGAGAATCTGATCAAGCTTCCGCAGCGCTTCCGCGAACCGCCGAAGGGCGATATAGGAGTATGCCTGCTCAGTCAGTAGGTAGATGTTGTTCGGGTCGAGCCGCTCGGCTTCCTTGAAGTAAGTTTCGCTCCGGTCCCACTGACCCTGTCTGCGCGCGACATAGGCAAGCCATTCAGGAATCCGGCTGCTATTGGGCAGGAACTGGCGTGCTCGCTCAAAGTAACTCAGCGCAGTACCGTAATCGTTCAGGCAGGCGTAGTAGTAACATCCCTTTGCGAGTATGGCCTCCCCGAGATCGGGCTGTAGAGTTACCGCCGTTTCGGCGGCTTGCCGTGCCTCTTCACGAAGCGAGAGTGACGGTTGAAGAGTCTGTGCGATGTAGCTGCCGGAATCAACGATTGACAACAGCGCCCATGCAAGCGCGAACTTCGGGTCCAACCGCACCGCATCTCGGAATTGTCTTTGTGCGCCAAGAGAGTTTGCCGGGGTGGTTTGCGTTTTCAGGTTGTAAGCCAGACCGCGGAGGTAGGCATCGTAAGCCTCGGGATTGTCTGTCGATTTGGCATTGATGACTTGCTCCTCCCGACCGCTAATGCGTGCTCGCAGTTGATCGGCGATGGCTTTGGCGACTTCAGTCTCGACGGAAAACATGTCGGTCAGTTTGCGATCAAAAGTGTCAGCCCAAAGATGCGAATCGGTGGCTGCATTGATTAACTGCACGTTCACTCGCACCGCATCGCCGCTCTTTTGCACGCTTCCTTCAAGGATGTGGGCAACGCCAAGTTGCTTCGCAATCTCAGGAAGGTTGTTAGGAGCACTTTTGTAATACTGAGTGGACGATCGCGAAATCACCTTCAGATCGGCAATCTTGGATAGGCGAGTCAGAATTTCATCCTGGATTCCTTCGGCAAAGTAAGCATTCGTTTTGTCCTCGCTGCGGTTTTCAAACGGCAGCACTGCAATGCTTTTTTCGCGCGCGGGATTCAAAGCCGCATTTTCGACTCGCGATCGATATGCGAGGAAAAGTGTAGATATCCCGAAAACGACAGCGGTTGCGACTGCTAGAGCGGCGCGTGTGCGTCGCACGCTGCGTACCTCCGGGGAGCAGCGTTGGAGGCGCGCTGCCAACTCGCGGGTGCCGGGGCGCGAGGCCGGTTCGAATGCGAGCATCGATTCGAGCAGCGATTTCAGGCGATGCGGGACATGCGCTCCTTTGAGTTGTTCGACGGGAAGCCGATTTGATTCTTGAGCGCGGTGGATCTCCGACAAGGTATGGCCGGCAAATGGCGCTTTTCCGGTAAGCGCGAACCAGAGCGTTTCGCCTAACGAATAAATGTCGGAGCGCACGTCGAGCGCAGCCCCGAATGCCTTCGGGGTAAATTGTTCGGGGCTCGCGAATGCTGGGGTGCCAACGAATCTGTCATGGGTCAGCGACTTCGAATCCGTTGCGGTGTGAAAAGCTTTGGCCAAACCGAAATCGATTATTTTTACTACTGGAATCCCGCTCTTTCGGAGCGCGCGTATTCTACTTCGCCTGGACCGGGCTTGATCGCTCCCCATCCCTTCGGGGTCGTCCGCATTTATGAGCATCAGGTTTGCTGGCTTTAAATCGCGGTGGACTAGCCCGTGTTTTTCTGCGGCGGCGAGGGCCGAGGTGACTTGCTGTGCAATTCCGATGGTCGAACGCGCATCGAGCGGCCCGGCGCGGTGAACACGTTCATCGAGAGTCTCGCCCTCGATTAATTCCATCGCGTAGAAGTATTGGCCTGTCTCAAGCCGCATTCCGAATTGGTAGACGGTGGCGATATGTTCGTGTCGCAGCGCTGCGGCCGCGCGCGCTTCGCGGACAAAGCGTTCGCGGGCGTCAGCGCTTCGCTCGGCGATCTCAGTTTTAATGATCTTTAGTGCGACTTTGCGCTGGAGCGACGTGTCGGTGGCGCGATAAGTAACGCCCATTGCTCCACGGCCAAGCTCACAGAAACTTCCATCCGCGTGACAATCGATTTCATAGATGCCAAAGCGCGTGTTACCCCGGAGAGCGTCTGGACTTGAATCTTGCGCCCCTTCTTCTTCGCTGCCGATTCCAGCCTGCAAGAGACAAAACATGCATCCGCCTCCGCCACCGAATGTTTCCTCGAGCGCAGCGCCGCAGGTCGGACAGGTCGATATCTGCTGCGGGGAAGGTTGCATTTGTTTGGCCTAAGTCGCCAGCTTAGTTAGGCGAGATCGGGCCAGCGATTGCCCGATTTTCCGCTCAATTTCTTCTTGAGCCTCGGGGGACATGTGGAGGTATCTTACAACACTTTTCATAAACTGACTGCCAGGCTATGTCGAGAATAAAGCTGGTGATAGCTCGTGTCCAAGCACTGCCTAGTGTGCCTGAACGGGTTGATGCATCGGAGGCTTTTTTGCGGATCGCAACACTAAATCGTCTCCTATGACAATGAGTTCACCGTTAAATGGCGCCGAGGGTTTGATCGGAAACAGCGGTCGTAACACCGCAGATGCTTGCGATGCAAGCGCAAGTGCAATGAGTATGGCCACTACCGCACACTTCGTTTTCATGGAAGTTCGAACTCCTTTCCCAGGCTTATTTCCTCTGCGATCAAATTTTCGGCGCGAATGTCTGTTTCCTCTGCAGTTTCAACCCGCGCCCACTCTGCTTTAAGCGCTTCGCCAACTGCGACGGGTAATCCCGTATCCAAATCGTAAACGATAAAAGTTTTCATGATTCAAATTTCCTTTCAGTTGTTTGTGATTTTGATCTTCAGTGACGTACTTCGGGAGATCCGGCGCGATATTGCAGAAAATTTAGCGAAAAGAGATTTCCCGGATCGCAGAAGACAACGAAGTTTCGCGGGGCAACCAGCAGAAAGGCCTCCTAATGACGCAGGCGAACCGCGAAAAACCTTCGAGGGTCAGGGCTGCTTTTCCTCGCAGAGTTTTTGGAAAGCGGGATCGCCACGCAGCGGGTCCCACATCGGATCGAGCCTAAGAAGGGCCGGTGTAATCGGCATTCCGTAAATCCCCGCCTCCATATAGGGCGTTTGTAGCAACTGAGTCAGAGTTGAGATCGCAGGGCTATTCTCGCCGAAGATCGTCTGAATTAGCGCCAGATTCTCTTCGAAGCCAGGCCCGCTAATCGCATCTTGAGCACGGGGCTCAAGCATGATTGCTCGCTCCGCTTCCTTCAAGGCCGCTTCCTTCTCCCCGAGCGCGGCATTGGCTAGAGACAAGAGTCGCGCAAGGTAGGCGTCGTCTGGTTGATTTCTACAGACCGGATCGAGTGTGTTGTGCGCCTGTTCAGCGGTAATCTTCGCGCCAGCCCTATCGCCAGCAAGGTATTGAGCGAAAGCCAAGCGGACCTGGGTGATGCCCTTGTATAACTCAGAATCAAAATGGAACTGAGCCAGTCGGGCTTGAAGCAGTCGAATGGCCTCACCGTGATTTCGTTCGAGCCTCAATTGGGTGACTTTCGCAACAAAGGCGTTCTCGGATGGAGTCTGAGCGTTTATTTCTGATAGGAGCCTGGCGGCTTCTTGCAGGTTACCTTGGGACTGATAAATGTTGGCCTTGAACGCTATCATATCCGGATTGTTTGGTGTAATGTCGAGCGCTCGATCAAGGAGCTTTAGCGCTGCCGGGAATTGTCGAAGCATGTCGTAAGTCTCTGCCGCGGGCATGAGTAATTCGACATTACGTGGATCCAGGGCGAGGGCCCGCTCCCAGTAGGCAACGCTTTCATCCCACTGTCCCTTGCGTCGGGTAACTAGTGCGAGAGCATATGGCACCTCGCTGCTGCCTGGTAACATCTTGTTGACGCGCTCGAACGTGGCCTTGGCAGGGCCGTAATCACCCAACACCGAGTATTGATAATAACCCAAGGCGAGCATGGTTTCAGGCGAGTTCGGCTCCAGCTTTTGCGCTTTCTCCAAAGCACGTTTCGCTGCCTCGCGCCGTGCGATGCAAGTAGTGTCGTCGCAGTTAAAGTAGATTCGGCCGTTCGCTCGAGAAAGCCGCGCCCAAGCAAGCGCAAAATCGGGATCAAGCTGCACCGCCCGCTCGTAAAAAGCCGCGGCTTCCCGCATGTGATCGGGAGAGTAGGAGGAGGAGTAGCGTGCGTCAAAAGCCAGGCCGCGCAGATACGCATCGTACGCTTCCGGATTGGCCGTTGGTTTCACTGCTAACGCCTGCTTCTCGCGACCGGTTAGCTCCGCTTGCAATGACTCCGCTATTCGTTTGGCGATCTCGGTCTCGACTCCAAAGATGTCAGTCAGCTTTCGGTCGTAAGTGTCGGCCCACAGCGAATGGCTCTGCGCGTTAATCAACTGCACATTGACTCGCACCTGATCAGCTATTTTTTGGACCCTACCCTCAAGAATGTTCGCTACGCCAAGCTGCTTCGCGATCTCGGCCAGATTGCCAGGTTTGCTCTGGTATTGCCGCGTTGAAGTGCGCGAGATTACTTTTAAATCCGCAATCTTGGATAAGCGGGTTAGAATCTCGTCCTGAATACCGTCAGCAAAGTACGCATTCGCTTTGTCCTCGCTCAGGTTTTCAAACGGAAGCACTGCAATGCTTTTGTCCGGTGTCCTCAGACTCGAAATTGATTTCGGGGGGCGCATCCAAAGGAAGATGATGGCTGCAAATGCACTGAGAATTAGGAGGGCTGCTGCTGCAAGAGTAAGGCGGGTGCGTCGCACGCTGCGTGCCTCTGGGGAGCAACGCTTTAGGCGCGCGGCCAATTCGCTAGAGCCGGGCCGCGACGCCGGTTCGAATGCGAGCATCGATTCAAGCAGCGATTTCAGACGATGCGGGACATGCGCTGCTTTGAGTTGTTCGACTGGAAGCTCATTTGATTTTTGAGCGCGGTGGATCTCCGACAAGGTATGGCCTGCAAATGGCGTTCTTCCGGTGAGCGCGAACCAGAGCGTTTCGCCTAACGAGTAGATGTCTGACCGCACGTCGAGCGCAGAATGTGCAAATTGTTCCGGGCTGGCGAATACCGGCGTACCGACAAATCTGTCGTGGGTCAGCGACTTCAGATCGGTTGCGGTGTGAAAAGCTTTCGCCAAACCGAAATCGATTATTTTCACCACCGGAATCCCGCTCTTGCGCAGCGCGCGTATTCTATTTCGCTTGGACCGAGCTTGATCGCTCCCCATTACTTCGGTGTCGTCCGCGTTTACGAGCATCAGGTTTGCTGGCTTTAAATCGCGATGGACTAACCCCTGTTTTTCTGCAGCGGCCAGGGCCGAGGTGACTTGCTCTGCAATTCCGATGGTGGTACGCGCATTGAGCGGCCCGGCCCGGCGGACGCGTTCTTCAAGGGTCTCGCCCTCGATCAGTTCCATCGCGTAAAAATATTGGCCTGTCTCGAGGCGCATTCCGAATTGATAGACGGTGGCGATGTGTTCGTGTCGCAGTGCTGCCGCCGCCCGCGCTTCGCGGACAAAGCGTTCGCGCGCATCGGCGCTTCGCTCAGCGATATCGGTTTTAATGATCTTTAGGGCGACTTTGCGCCGGAGCGACGTATCGGTGGCGCGATAAGTGACGCCCATCGCTCCACGGCCAAGCTCGTAAAGACTTCCGTCCTCGCGACAATCGATTTCATAGACACCAAAGCGCAGGCCTCCTTCGAGAGCGTCCGGGGTTGAATCGTGCACCGTTCCTTCTTCGCTGCCGATTCCGGCACGTAGCAAACAAGACATGCAGCCAAGTCCGCCACTCGGTGTTTTCTCGAGCGGGCCGCCACAGTTCGGGCATGTCGAACCTTGTGGCAAAGCGGGTTGCATTTGCTCGGGCTAAGTTGGCACCTCACGGCGTGCCTGTCGAACGCTCAAGATGTTAACTCCAGGACACGCGGAGTCGAGCAATGACGTTACATGTGCACATAACATATTAGACGCGAGAGGCACCTCAACTGCTCACATTACATCAGGAAGCAGCTCTCTGTGGTTGTAAAGTGATCCTTTGTCCTCTGCGCGAAACAGCACCGGCCCGAACGCCGCGACGTTGAGAACAATCATGACGAGCGCGAAAAGATACATTCCCATGGTAACGCCAATCCCGACGTGCATTGCACAAATGCAAATCAGCCAAATCTTTCTCGTCTTGCTGTTCCAGATAAAAAACGGATATGTGATTTCCAAGAGGCAAATAAATATTCCTGCAACTGGGAACAGGTATTTCCATCGTACGAGTATCTCCGGATCGATCACATTGAAAGGCGGGCGGATGAGGGCGCGCCATACACTCGATCCATTCCACCAGCCGGGGCCGAGGCATTTCGTTAGGCCGCTGAAAAAGTAGATGATGCTCAAGTGGAGCTGAAGGACCCGCCGCCAGAATCCAAGGAGCTGCGGATTTTTCGGCTGCGATTTTCGCAATCGCCAGTCCAGCGAGTATCGGTCCGGCAGCGGCGACAACATCAAATAGAACAGGCCAATCGTCAGGAAATTATCCATCCCATAGGAGACGAAGCCTCCGCTTTTCGCCGCGCACAGGTGTAAAAACCACGCTGCAGTTGCAAAGAACCGGGAGGCAACTCCAACAACAAGACCGCAGCCGGCAGCTAACAAACAAGCCCATGCCAGGAAGAGTACTGCCTCCTCATGTATGCCAAGTTGTGCCGCCGAAGCAACAAACCATCCGAGTCTTGGGACAAAATGGCTTTCCAGAGAAAGCAACGCTTCCGCCACTTTGCGCGCAGGTCCCGAAAGCAGAGAAATCCAATCGCTTCGGAGAGAGAGAGAGTAAAGCATTACCTGCAAACCAAGGCCGACCCGTAATACTGCCAGCCATGTATCGGTGCTGGGAGCAAACAGAAATCCGAACAGTCTGGTCTTAACGCTTTGCATCCGGCTTAGTGATGGTTCGTTTTGGCAGGCGCGTTCTCGAGACTGAAATCGTACGCGTACAGGAACTCGTACGATTCTCGTTTTCCCTCCTTGAACTCGCGTGCGGTCGGCAACCTGATCGATCCAAGTATCGCGCGAACACTCTCGAGGTCGGGATGCTCGCGCCAGACGGATTGCGCCAGCGTCTTCACCAAAATTTCCCGCAAAGCGTCGTAAGGGGTGCGCCCGATGCTATCGAGCAAACTGGCTATCCGCAGTCCGGC
>JBARMF010000271.1:0-18201 GCA_049802315.1 Candidatus Udaeobacter sp. | reverse complement strand
GCTTACCTGATGCTTGGCTTGTTGTGGACAGTAGCTTACTGGCTCGTAGCCCAGGTGACTCCAAATGCCTTCGCGTTCAATGCGGCTAGCGGGACAAAACAGACGATGGCAGGTTTCGACGCTTTCTACTTCAGCTTCATCACACTAAGCACGGTCGGATACGGCGATATCATGCCAGTCTCAAGGTTTGCGCGCTGGCTTGCAGCCATGGAAGCCATGACGGGCTCTCTTTATGTGGCAGTCCTAATCGCCCGGTTGGTCGCCCTTTACCGGGGCGACGAAGGAAAATTCCATCTCGGGAATTCAACTCCAAAATCCGATGATTAGTGTTCCGATGTCCAGTCCTGACCTGTGTAACTGACCCGGCATAATGGAATTCAGCTCCGTCGACTTCATCAAGACCCTGGGCGTCTCATTTGCAGCGCTGTTTCCGATCGTAAATCCGGTCGGCGACGCTCCGATTTTTTTCGGCCTCACCCAGAACTATCCGCAGTCCGCTCAAAAAGTATTGGCCCGCAAGATCGCAGCCTACGGGTTTGTGCTTCTGGTTGTTTCGGCGCTTTTCGGCAGTGAAATTCTCGCCTTCTTTGGCATTTCTCTTTTTGTGGTGCAAATCGCGGGCGGCTTGGTGGTGGCCGCGACCGGCTGGAAGCTCCTCAATCAGCCAGATGATGATTCTTCCTTAAAGCGAGTCCCAGAAACACTCGAGGATGCTCTTCAACATGCCTTCTTTCCGTTGACTCTCCCGCTTACGGTTGGGCCGGGTGCCATCTCCGTCGCAATCACACTCGGTGCCCACTTGCGATATGAGGCCGGCCCGGGATTCGAACACGGTTATCCACGCCACTTTATCGCCGCGGCAGCAGGCATGCTTCTGGTCTGCTTGCTGGTCGTGGTCTGCTACGGTAACGCGGCCCGACTGGTGGGGTTGCTCGGCAAATCCGGCACCAGTATTCTGACGCGCCTTTCCGCATTTATCCTTCTAGCCATAGGCGTCCAAATCTTCTGGAATGGCCTCAGTGTCGGGCTACTGCAAATGCTAGCTCATACAACTGCCGCTCACTGAGAATTCTTTGTCGGGAGAGGACGGCGCTGACACGTGTCGAGCGGCTTTAGCGCAGCTTGTCCTGGTTCAGTTTTAGAGTGTCTGGTGCCTTGGGAACACGGATTGGTCGAGAAGGAGCAGGCTGACCTTCGGCATTCAAGGGAAAATGCATCCGGTAAAGAGCGCCGAACATCGCTACGGAGTTATCGCTCCACAATCCGCCGTGACCCCAAATGATCTCCTTAGGCACGCGCACGATCCAGCAGGGCACACGCGCATTGCCGGTGTATACAAACTGCCAACGTTGCCAGTCTTCGTTTCCTGTAGGAGGGCGTGTCTCATTCGGATTGTACCCTGGACCCGTACAGAATTGTTTTTCGTGACCATTGTTCTTTTCGCTGGTGAGAAAGGTTCGGCCGCGGACATTTTGTTTAACATTGGCTTCGAAGGCCCGGTTCTCATACGTGTTTAGACCCGAAGGCGCAGTCGCTTCTCCCAAGGGGACGACGTTAAAGTTTACCAGATACTTATCGTTGCCGGGCGTGTGAGTCTGGAATTCTCCCTCCGATACTTTTTGTCCGTTGCTGCCAGGCACAGGAACCGTGTCCCAGTGGTAATGAAGATTCAAAGTGTTGGCGAAAGTCTGGCCTATTGGAAAAAATTTGCCCGTCGCCTGGTCGTTCTCCGATTGCAGAACGATGAGAAGAGGACGGTTCTCGCTCGTCACAGCACCTTCTTCGGCCCCAGGGCTCCTGCCTACATAAGCGCCACGGGTCGGGTCATACTTATAAAGGTAGTCTAATTCCGACATTAACTGCCGGGTGCCGATGGAATCATCCGCAGGGTTGAACGCGACTGCCATGTCCCAGGGACTCGCGTTGCGCGCGCCCGTGCTGCTGGCATCGAGAATGGAGTGAGAAATTGTATTGCTTAGGACCAATCCACCAAACGAGTGGCCCATCAACACGCAATGGTGGACCTGCTTTCCTGGCTCTCGCGCAGCCAGTGCCAGTTCGTTAATGGTAGCCAGACAGCTGTTTTGCGCTGCCACCGACCCGCCAGTCAATTTGCGGTTCCAAAAAGTCAGCAGATCCAAGCCTGGCACGGTAAGGTCTTTGCCACGCCACCCGATATAAACACCGATCACATTAGCCTTTGCCTGGGTCACCTCGGGAAGACGCGAGATCATATCAATAAAGTGTTCAAATCGGCAAACATCACCGGAATTGGCATTGTTCATCCAACCGTGGATGTAGACGAAAAGAAGAGGGCGTTGCGCCTGACGAATCGCGTTGATGGCAACCGCTCGTTGTGATGTATCCAAGGCGGAGCCTTGATCGCCGAATTCGATGAAAGCGAATTTGTAGCGTCCGTCGCTTGGGCCTCGTATTGAGTTAAGCGGTTCTGTAGCCGTATTGGGGTGGAACGGACCATACGATTCGCAGGACCCCCACAGAAACCCAACTGCCAGCACACTCAGGACGCGGCAGCAAATAGAATCGGGCTTTCGCACCTTCATCGAGGATTAACCAATGTTTCTGATGAAAACAATTAAATTAGCTCTGAAACTCCATAGGCCTTTGGTCCAATACGGAGCCGAACCCCGCTCAGACCGCTCTTAGCGAAACTAGACAGCGAGTTTCAAAAGATCAACGCCTGCGTTACCGTGAGTCTCCTTCAGCCGGAGTTATTTATGGAGATTCATCAACTGCGTTATTTCGTCGCGGTGGCGGACGAAGGGAACTTTTCCCGTGCGGCTGCGAAGGTGCGCGTGGCTCAGCCTTCGCTCAGCCAGCAGATTCGGAAGCTGGAAGCGGAGATCGGCCAACCGTTGTTTGATCGTCTGCCGCGATCAGTCGTCCTGACGGAGGCGGGCCGATGTTTCCTCGATTACGCGCGGCAAATTTTAGCGTCGATCGGCGATGCTCGCCGATGCGTCGATGAACTCAACGACGCGGTCACCGGCAAACTAGCCGTTGGCGCGATTCCCACCATCGCTCCGTATGTGCTTCCGGAGTTGGTCAAGAAGTTCCACAAAGACTATCCGGAAGTGACTTTGGAGCTTGTGGAGGACGTGACCGATGGGATCACGCGGCGCGTGGAAACCGGAGAGCTGGATGTGGCGTTGGCGTCCACTTGCCAGCAAAGTCCAAGTCTGCGACGCGAATCGTTAGGCCACGAACCATTGCTTGCGCTCGTGCCCGAGGCAGACCCGCTGGCAAAGCAGACTCTCGTAAAGCTGGACGACCTTAAATCGCAACGGTTTCTCCTTCTCCACGAGATGCACTGCCTGTCTCAGCAAGTGCATCACTTGCTCGAGTCACGTCGTCTCCGTCCGGAGATTGGGCTGGCCGGTAGCCAGCTCACGACCATTGCGCACATGGTCGCGGCTGGCATCGGCGTCTCAATCGTTCCCCACATGATGGTGAAACATCAAGAGACCCCTGGATGCGTTAGCTTGCCGTTCGCTCCGCCAGTCCCCGAGCGGGAACTTAATTTTCTCCACAACCCGCTGCGGTTTCAGAGCAAAGCGGCGGCAGCCTTCCATCATGAGGCCGCAGCTTTATTTTCAGGCGATGATTCGTCGACAGCTGACGACGTGAAAAACTAAGCTTATCTCATCGTCTCCAACGCCGTCGCTACCATCGATAATGTGGGCCAGACGGCGAGGATCAGGATGACGCCAAAGGCTGCGAGCTCAGGTAGATAATGAGGTTGCGCCCTGTGCACATATCGTTCCTCGAGGAAGCGTGAGATGCGCTGTCCTATCGGTATTCTAGTTTCCATGCCTTAACCGGCCACACTCGGAGAGCGGATTGAAAGACTTTATTCGTCTAGGCGCGATAGGTTTTGCCTATCCGCCGGATTCCGGAAGCTCAATCATCGTGCCGCGGCAATTTGAAGCGCCGCAGGAGCACGCGTACTTGTTCCTGGCCGATTCGGTGATCGGTTCGTCGAGCTCCATGTGGTAATCATACAGGAGTTCCTCGCCCGGTTGGATGTCGCGCAGCGCATCAATAAAGACACGGTCGTCTTCCTCGACCGTTTCGCAGTTTGGATCGCAGGAATGATTGATCCAGCGCGCGTCGTTACCGCCAACTTCTGGATTGATTACCTCGCCGTTTTCCAGACCGAAGTTGAACGTGTGTGGATTGTCCACGTCGTCGGGAGCGGCTTCCCAGGAGACGCGTTCGCCTGTGTATTCGATGATACGCCTGCCTTTGGGAATGAACTCAGCGGTGTAAACACCCCTCCCGTGCACGTCGGATTCGCGAACTTCGAGCTGCACGGCGCGCCGCCGACCTTTGCTTTTCTTCGCCATGCGCAGTTGTGGAATTAATTGTGGCGATTCGGCGTTACCGGTCGAATGCCAGGGGGAATGATCCGGAAGGGAATCTTCAACCGTAGAGCGGCTTTCGCAATTAGCGGAGTGGAAATCTGCGCAAAAGCGCGAGATAATGATTCCGCTGTCATGCTGCGATCATGCGCGCTTTGACCGGGTTTGCAAAAGGAAGAGACATTTCGGACGTTAGGATTCGAAGACAGCGGTCCGATTACGGACTTCTGCCAAATGTTATAATGAAACCTATGAAGCATTCGGTCACACTGGTTCTCGCATTGTGCTTAATCGCGAGCGCGGCGTCGGCAAATCTCGGTGCCAACAGTGAGATTATTGAAGATGCATATGGAACGATCGTTCAACGACGGCTGCTGGACGACGGAAAGGTAAGTGTTGTCTACACTAAGGGTCGGTATCTCTACATGGTTACGTTTGCCAACAGCCGGAGTGTTTTGGAAAGCTACGCCCGCGCAAACGGCGCCGATCTTTCCGAAAAGGAAATTACGAACTTCCTGAAGGCAAACTCCCGTGCCAAATGGGTGCCCATCAACACTGGCAAAGAGCGACGTTTTAAGACGAGCGACGGAAGCGCAGAGGCGACATACGGCATTCTAAACGGTCGGCCGGCACTGACAGTGCGAGCGCTTAACCTCTGATCACGTACTGAGCGACAGAAGTTTCACCCGCTGGACTACGGTTTCGCAGCATCAGCGCAGCAACAACTCCAACGAGAACGAAACCGATAAGCTCGATCGCTATATAACTGGCTGTGTACACGCCGGGGAAGCCGTACCAGTTCCAGTACGAAACGTTGGTTGTTATCGAGGCCAGAATTCCGGCAATCAGAACGAATCCGACTCGGCCAGCAAATCTGCCAATGCGTGTCTGTGCCAATAGCCAAATCACCAGAATTGCCTGGAGCGCTTCAGTGCTGAACTCGACCACGAGCGCTTTGCCAAACGCGAACGGCCGGCCAGGCGGATGGTACATGAGAATGCCGGAAGGGTTCGCGGCTATTCTTTGTTGCATCTGTTTCATCGCCTCGCTCTTTTCCTGGCGCGTTGCGTTTTTGCCAACGCCGAGGCCGGGAAAAATATAAAGTCCGGTCTTGTCACCGATGCTGCTCTGCATCGCGCCAAGCACCGCTGACTCATTTGGAATCTCATTAATTCCAGCTTCGCCCAGTGGCAGCGCCATATGCGCGATCGACGTCCAGATAAACATCACGATTCCACCGATAATGCCAGCTAGAAGGATCTTCATGAGCTGCAAGGATGACGGATACGGAGAATTTCAAAAAGCAAAATTCTCCCGTCATCAGTCATCGATGATGACGAAGGGCCAAGTGACAACAAATGCTGCGCAGTGCGCTGAAAGGTAGTTCGCTGCCATGATTTTTTTCTTTGCATAGGCAGCGTCAGGTAGCGCTTCAGCATGACAAAAATGTAAGCTTAAATGGGTTGGGACTTTTTTCTGACTCTGACAAACTGTGGCTTCCTTGTTCGGCCTCCACAAAACGTATCCGAACTGCAGCTCAAAAAATATATGAAAACTCCATCTTCGTTTAATCGAACTCGTTTCTTCTCACTCGCGCGCATCACAGGCGCGAGTGTTCTTCTCACAGCCGCTGCCGCAATGGCGTTCGTCTCCGTGAAATCATCAAGCCCGTCATGGGCGAAATCGGACAGCAAAAGCGCGATCAATAAATTCAGTCAAAATCGCACTCCTTTGTTTCGAAACAAACTAGCCATACCTGGCCCGGAACGGGAAGGCGGACCAATGGCGGCAGCAGAAGAGGATTATGCGAATCGCGCGGGCCCGGCTTCATACGTGCCGTTCGAATTGACGCGAAGGGCACAGCGGGCTTGGACCAATGTCAGGGCGAGGGCGATGAGCAGGGTGACGACCGGGTTAGGCCCTCTACAGAATCCGGCGCGAGCTTCACAGTGGACGCTCGTCGGTCCGAGCTCGGCAAACTTTCCGGACGTATTGACCTTTAGCGGAGCTTCCTACACAACGTCTGGTCGAATTACTGCCCTTACTCTCGCCCCGAACTGTGGCCAGGGACACTGCTACCTTTACCTTGCAGCAGCTGGGGGCGGCGTTTGGAAAACGGACAAGGCACTGCACACCAACCCTTCTCAGAAGTGGGAATTCATTTCCGGTAGCTTCGCTACGAATGCCATCGGGACGTTGACCATCGATCCAAGCGACCCATCCGGGAACACTATCTATGCCGGGACCGGCGAGCCCAACGCCTCGGCCGATTCGGAAGCCGGCTTCGGAATTTACAAATCAACTAATGGCGGCGACACATGGATACATCTCGCCGCCAACACGAGTGTGCCTGCTGGTTCAGGCGTGGACTGCACTTGCGCCTTTGGGCATGGGGGCATGCGGACAGCGCCTGCCTATAGCGGTCCGGCTTTCGACGGACGGGCCGTCTCTTCGATCATTGTCGATCCAAACAATCCGAATACCATTTACGTTGGCTCTGTTCGCGCTGCACGCGGCATTAGCTCGGTCTTGAGCGGCGGCGTCGTTACGAGTGCTCCCGGATTGCCGCCCTACGGCTTTTGGAAGTCTACCGACGGCGGAGCGAATTTTACGTTGCTTAATTACCAGGACGTTTGCCTGAACCCGGACCTTCCGGGTGACGCGGGAATCATCCAGGCCAGTTTTGGGTCGACGCGCGGCGTCCATGCAGTCGCGCTTGATCCGGGCTCCGCGAGCATAGTGTACGCCGCTCCGTTCCCCTCCAACAATGTCTGCCCCAACAACGTTAATGGTGGGGTGTGGCGTTCGAGCGACAGCGGCGCCAGTTGGACGCAAATAAAGAACGCGCTAAATGCGACGCAAAATACCGATCGCGCGTCATTCGCTGTCACACCGATCACAGGTGGATTTACGCGAATGTACGTGGGAGATGGAAACGCCGGGACGAACGCGGCGCGGTTGTACCGCACTGACGACGCTGTCCACGCAACCGACGCAAGCTTTACGGACCTGACAGCGCTGCAACAGGCTTCGTCGGCGCCGAACCAAACGCTCGGTTATTGCTCAAGCCAATGCTGGTACGATAACGTCGTCTATTCTCCACCAGGCCAACCAAACGCTCTGTATCTGGGCGGTTCCTTCGACTACAACTTCTACGGCGGAAGGAACAATGGCCGTGCTTTCATCCGCTCGACAGATGCCGGCGTCACCTTTGCGGATGTGACTTGGGACGCGACCACGAAGCCCACACCACCGGGAACCTGTTGCCAGCCAAATCCGATCGCGCCGAATGGTCAACACCCAGACTCGCACGCAATCGTGGAGCTCCCTGGTAATAACGGTGCTTTCTTTGGCGGCGATGGCGGTATCACGCGCTCAAGTGGGAACTACTCCAATATATCGTCACAATGCGCAGCTCGCGGGCTGAGCGGCACCAATCTTGCAACCTGCGTGCAGTTGCTCTCGGCAGTTCCAACGCAGCTTTTTACAACTTACAATGACGGACTCTCGACGCTGCAATTTCAGAGCCTCTCGATTAATCCTTCAAACGCGAATAACCTGATGGGCGGCACGCAAGATAACGGTACATTTGAAAAACCGAGCAATTCGACGACTAACTGGCCGCAGATAATGTACGGCGACGGTGGTCAGTCGGGCTTCAACTTGGGCAACTCCGCGTTTCGGTTTAACTCGTTTACGTCGAACTTCCACGATGTGAACTTCCAGAATGGTAATCCGGTGAAGTGGGTCATCGCGACTGGTCCGATTGTGGCAAGCGGCGAAGGTGCGCAGTTTTACGCTCCCATTATTGCCGATCCTGTCAGTGGAGGAACAATTTTCCAAGGATCGTTGAGTGTGTGGCGGACCCAGGATTGGGCTGGCAATCAAGCATTCCTCGAAGCTAACTGCCCTGAGTTTACGACATCGGGGGCGAATCCAGCTTGCGGTGATTTCGTGGCCATTGGACCGACTGGCGCAACGAATTTGACCGCAAGCGCGGCAGATTATCGCGGAACTACTCTTGCTGGTGGAAATGTAGCGGCGGTCGCACGCGGTACTTCTGATACGGCGACATTGTGGGCGGCTACGACATTGGGACGGGTCTTCATCTCGAAGAATGCCGACAGCACAAACACCACCGTCACCTTTACGCGACTTGATTCGCTTGCTGCAAACGCCCCGCCTAGGTTCGCCAGCACGATCTTCGTCGATCCGGCAGATTCGAACCACGCTTGGATTTCGTATTCGAGCTACAGTTCACTGACGCCGGCAACGCCCGGCCATATCTTCTCAGTCAGGTACAACCCGGGCCCAGGCACGGCCACCTGGACGAATCTGGATGGATCGGGAGCGACAGCGTTCCCGGATTTTCCCGCGACGAGCTTCGCCTTTGATTCGGTCACCGGGGATCTTTATGCGTCCAACGACTGGGGGGTTCTGAAGCGGGCGCACGGCTCGAGCGATTGGGACGTGGCAGCCTCTGGCCTTCCCATGGTCGAAGTCGCAGGGCTCACGATAGCGCCAAATGCGCGGAAGCTCTATGCGGCTACACACGGCCGCAGCGCCTGGCAACTGACACTGCCGTAAACCTGGATTAGTGTTGGGCGGGATAGTGAAAATCTATCCCGCCCTTTTTTTGCAGTAATGTCATCTGTTCTTAAGTACTTGGTATCAGCCTGCGTCTTTTTGATAATCGCCGGCAGCGCATTGATTGACGCCGCTCCGCCCGGCTTCGTGGTAGGACATTTGCAAATTGTCTCGCCCAGGGAAGTCGAACTTGCGGATGCAACGCCATCTAAAATCACCGCTGAGAATTACACCGATTATCCATTGATCATCTTGAGCCGCGACG
The DNA here is from genome assembly GCA_049802315.1 of Candidatus Udaeobacter sp. Taxonomy (GTDB): domain Bacteria; phylum Verrucomicrobiota; class Verrucomicrobiia; order Chthoniobacterales; family UBA10450; genus Udaeobacter. Next base: position 8,967 of record JBARMF010000271.1, on the reverse strand, counting down.
GAGAGAAAGAAATCGCGCGGGTCACAGCGGATGGGAGTGGACAATATCGGGTCGCGCTGCCACCGGGTAATTACGTTCTTGATGTTCAAGGCCGGCGACCCAAGGGCCACGTCCGCGCAAAACCGCAACCATTCACGATCATTTCAAATCAGACGGTGCGCGTGGACATGAACATCGACACGGCCATTCGCTGACGCGCCGGCGGATGCTGAGCGGCGATTGACGAAATAAGTTTCCGTGCGATTAATTGGCGCGGTAAATTTCTCCCCTCGCAAGTCATTCTCTCGCGAGGTGAACACAACTCGCAAGTTTCAGGTTGAAAATAACTCCGCACACCTATGGCGGGACATAGCAAGTGGTCGAAGGTCAAACGTTTTAAAGGCGCGATCGACGTCAAACGCGGCAAGATCTTCAGCAAATTATCCAAGGAAATCACTATCGCGGCCAAGAGCGGTGGTGGCGATCCGAACGGCAACCCGCGTCTGCGCAGCGCCATGCTTGCGGCTCGCGCCCAGAGCATGCCGAGTGACAATATCGAACGTGCGATCAAACGCGGCACGGGCGAAGGCAAAGACGGCGAACAGCTCGACGAAATAACGTATGAAGGTTACGCGCCTGGAGGCGTGGCCATCATTGTGGAGACCGCGACAGACAATAGAAACCGCACCGGAGCGGAAGTACGCAGAATTTTCACCCAGCACAGCGGCAATCTCGCCACGAGTGGCAGCGTCTCGTACATGTTCCACCGAAAAGGACAAATCACGGTTCCGCGCTCCAGCATTGACGAGGATCGACTGCTCGAAATTGCTTTGGAAGCTGGGGCGGAGGAGTTGACAATCGAGGAGGATCAATATGTTATCACCACTTCCCACGATCAGCTCTACGCCGTAGCTGAAGCGCTCAAGAATGCAGGCGTCGGTACCGATGGGCAAAGGTTTACGTTTATTCCGGATACTACAGTCGCGGTCAGGGACGAGACCGTGGCGCGCCAGGTGTTGCGATTGTGTGATGAGCTCGAAGAAGACGACGACGTGCAAAACGTCTATTCAAATCTAGATATTCCCGACGAATTGCTGGCCAAGTTGCCGGCCTGAAAAACTACTGCTTACAAGACCTTTAGGGCGCTGTCCCCCACCTGCAGCGAACCATCTTAGCTTATGAACGAAGAAAACGAAAACCAGCCTGCTCCGCTGGAAACTCAGTCCGCTTCGCCGGAGCAACGCCATCCTCGTCCGCGTCGTCGTTTCCCGAGAAGGCGTTACCGAAGCGACGGCTTCAGGCGCGATAATTCCGAAGAATCTCCGAATTCTTCTTCCACAAAGGCCGATAGCACGGGCGCCGATGTCGCCGTCGAGACGCTCGATCAGCCCGTCCGAGAAGCCGCTGAGAGCAGTGGCGAAACCAGCGAGCCGGTTCAAATCGAACCCGAATTCGGGGAGGGCATCATTGAAATTTCCGGTAAAGGATTTGGGTTTCTGCGCGATCCGAAACGCAATTTTGTGCAGACGCCACAGGATATCTTTGTCACCCCGGAAATTGTACGCCGCTTTGCCTTGCGCGACGGAATGTGGATCAACGGCGAAATCCGACGCGGCAGCCGTGGCCCGCAACTGACAAAGTTACTGACGATTAACGGGGAGGAGCCCACGAAATATCAGGGACTTCGCCCATTTGAAGAATTAACGACGATCAACCCCAACAAACGGATCAAGCTCGAGACCGCCCCGGATCGTTATACCACGCGGATCATGGATTTGATGACGCCGCTGGGAATGGGTCAGCGCGGCCTGATTGTCGCGCCGCCGCGCACAGGCAAGACAACGTTGTTGCATCACATCGCCGAGGCGGTCGCTAAGAATCACCCCGAAATGGAACTCATTATTCTTCTGGTCGATGAACGGCCCGAAGAAGTGACTGATTTTCGTCGTTCGCATCCGACAGCGCAGCTGATGGCCAGTTCCAACGACGCCGACATAAAGAGTCACACGCGGATTGCTCAGCTGGCGATCGAGCGCGCCAAACGACTAGTGGAAGCCGGAAAACATGTGTTCATCCTTCTCGATTCCATTACGCGCACGGCTCGCGCCTTTAATAATGCCATGGGCGGTGGCGGCCGCACCATGAGTGGCGGCATCGATGCGCGTGCCATGGAAATTCCACGAAAGATTTTCGCAGCCGCTCGCAACACCGAGGAAGCGGGTTCGCTCACGATTGTCGCCACGGCGCTGATTGAAACCGGCAGCCGAATGGATGAGCTGATCTTTCAGGAGTTCAAAGGCACCGGAAACATGGAAATGGTGCTCGACCGAAAAATCAGCGATCAGCGTATTTATCCAGCCATCGACATCTTTTTGTCTGGAACACGCCGCGAAGAACTGTTGTTACAGGCGTGGGAGCTGGAGAAAATCAATCTCATCCGGCGCGGTCTGGCCGGACACAAGCCAGAGGAAGCAATTCAGCGACTGTTGATGTTCGTGAAAAAATTCCCAACCAACACGGAGATGCTTAAAGGCATCCCGGGCTGATCGATTCGCCGACGATTGCCGATCTCGACGCGCGCTCGGAGACGGTTCACAATTCGCTGTGCGCACTCGAAAGCTTTCCAAGAAGCTGCGAAAAATCTTTTTGGGAAAGCGACGGCGCGAGATTTCCGAGCTAAGCACGTCAGGAATTCATCAAGCAGTCCTCCGCGCAATCGCGAGTGAGCCTGCATTGCCAACCAGCGGAGACCATCTCGATGTGGGTAGCGGGACCGGGGAATTACTGCGTTTGGTTCGCGCTAGTTATCCGTTTCATTCTTTCGGATGCGATTACACGGATAAATTGCTCTCGGTTCCGGGTGCTGTGATTCAAACGGTCGATCTGAATCGCGAACCGCTTCCATACAGCGATAATCGCTTCGCGCTCGTTACCTGTATCGAAACAGTTGAGCACTTGGAAAATTTCCGAGAGGTCCTCCGCGAAATTTATCGCGTTCTCCAACCAGGTGGCGTCGCGATATTTTCGACCCCGAATATTTTGAATCTGCGGTCTCGTCTGCGTTATCTATCGTCGGGCTTTTATAATTTGTTTGGCCCTTTGCTGCCTGACGAATCCGACATTCACACCACGCGCGGTCACATCAACCCGGTGAGCTGGTTCTATCTTTCGCACGCCCTCCTCAGCATTGGTTTTCGCGATTTGAGAGTGACCGTGGATAAATTCCAGCGCCGATCTCTTCTGGCATTTCCGTTCCTGATCGTTCCTCTGCATGCCACAAACTGGATTGTTTATCGTCGTGACAAGCGCACCTACGGCACGCTCGACGAACGAAATGCCTCGACCGTTCGAGCGATGAATTCAGCCGATCTGTTGCTTGGGCGAACGTTAATCGTGACGGCGGTTAAGCCGGTGTAATTTGCCGTTGGTAGAGTGCGTGAATCGCCTGACGAGATTCGAGATAATCGCGACTGAAAGCGTCAAATTCATTATAGCCAAAACGGATGGCAAATTTTCGTTGTTCATCTGGATCGCCCGGAAGCGTTGAAACGCTTCTGTTGTCGTATCGACGGAGGACAAGTTCGCAGCGGCGCAGAAACGCGTAAGAATTCTTGAGCTTCGCAACGTCTGACTTCTCCAGATGCCCTCTTTTGTGCAATGCGCCGACGGCGCGCTCCCAGTTCGGTTCCCAGACGTTTGCGCGCATCTGCAACGCTTGTACGAGAAACTCCGCTTCTATGATGCCACCAGGTCCGGTTTTTAAATCGAGAAAATCCGATCCGCTTCCGCGCTCTCGCCGAATTCGTTGCACCATGTCATCGATTTTGGTGAAAAGCGCGGGATCCTGGCATGCGCGACCCCAGGCGGCTTTTGCAATTGTCATAAATTCATTTTTTAGAGGCCCACTGATGGCACGCGCCCTGTTGAGCGCCTGTAGCTCCCAGAGTTGCGCCCGGCCTGCGTAATACGATTCAAACGTAGCAAGCGAGCAGACCACCGGACCTTTTTCACCTTCAGGGCGTAGCCTTGCATCCAGAGCCCAGATATTTCCCTCGGCGGTCGGTTGCGCCATTGCGATCATGAGATTTTGCGCAGCACGAACGTCCTCGCCTACAAACAAAACGTCCAGGTCCGCGCCGTAGCTGATCTCGCGGCCTCCAAACTTTCCAAGCGCGATGATGGTCAATTGCTCGCTGGCGATCAGTTTCGCGACAAAAACCAGGCACGCTTCCGCGACATCAGACAGCTCGACAAAAGTTCCCGCTGGTTGGACGAGTCCCAGTACGTCGCGAAGGATGATGCGCAAGAGTTGCCGCTGACGGTAGGCACGTATCGGATCGATATCGTTCGCAGATGCGCCTAACGAATCGAGCCGGCCTAAATTTTCTTCCACCGACCGCGGTTCGTCAAAGGTTGGGTCCCTGGTAATGTCTTCCAGCAGTTGCGGCCGGCGAATCAGAAGATCACCCGCAAACCGGCTGGCATCGAAAGTTTTTACGACCAGTTCAAGCAACTTCGGATTCGTGACAAGCAGTTCGAAAAGCAAACTGCGGAGGCCATAACTTTCCACGAATCGAAGGAACTGGTTCAGTGTCGCATCGGGGTCGGCAGCTTTGGAAATCCGATCCAGCAAGATCGGGCGCAGCCTTTGGAATATCTGGCGAGTTCGCGTAGCGACATGAAAACTCTTTGCCCCTCGTTCAAGCTCTGTGAGCGCTTTTTCTGCTCGTTTTGCATCCTTGAAAAATTCAACAGTGATTTTGGCGCTCTGCGCCGGGCTTTCAGAAATAATCCGTTCAAATATGGGCCGCACCGATCCCATTCGGTTCTGAAGTGCCGCCGTGAAATCGCTGGCCGACGAAAACCGAAGGCTGCGCGCCAGTCGGGTCAGTGGGTCGGGCTCGTCCGGAACAGTGTGAGTCTGTTGTTCGGCTTCGATCTGCAGGCGGTGTTCAACGCGGCGGAGGAATCGATACGCATTGTCCAGCGCCAGAACTTCGTCGGGCGGGAGCAAATCCAGTTCTCTTAGTGCGCGCAGCGCCTTGAGCATACTCGGTTCCTGCAGAAACGGATTACGCGCCCCATGGATAAGCTGCAGCGTTTGCACGACGAACTCGATGTCGCGAATGCCGCCGCGCCCAAGTTTTACGTCGCGATCCAGTTTTTCCGGCCCAACGATGTCGCGTTCGATGCGGTGCTTGATGTTCGCAATCTCCTCGAGCAAATCCGGCGTTGGACTTTTTGGGTAGATGAATGGCTGATGTAGCCGCAGGAAATCGTAAGCCAACTCGCGGCTGCCCGCGATTCCGCGCGCCTTGATGAGCGCAATTCGCTCCCAAGTTTCGCCGAACCCAGCGTAATAGTTTTCCATGCTCTCGAGAGACCGGGCCAACGGTCCCGCCGAGCCTTCAGGCCGCAACCGCAGATCCGCTCGAAACAGCGAGCCTGCTGGATGCGGCTTCGAAAATGTTTCGAGAACCTTGTTTCCCAGTCGATTGAAAAACTCATGATAAGAAATGTGTGGCGTGAGTTGCCCTTCGTCGCTGTAGAGAAAAAGAAGGTCGACGTCCGAACTGTGATTGAGTTCGCCTCCGCCAAGTTTCCCGAGCGCAAGAATCGCAAAATCCGCTTTTGGCGAGCCGTAACGTTGCCGCAGTGCGGCATCCCAAAATTCGAGTACACGACGGAGACAAATTTCTGCGATCAGTGAAAGCTCCCCTGTGGTCTCCTCCAACGGCGCCACCGCGGCTAGTTCGCGCACGGCCACGCGCGTCATTTCGCGGGCTTTCCAAAAACGTAGTGATTCGAAATTGTTGTCGACACCAGAATCACTCGTCAGAGCGTGCACTTCAGCGAGCATTTGCGCGCGGCTACGCGATGCGAGGCAGACCTCAGGCTGAGCAAGCCACAGCAATGTTTCAGGATTGCGCGTCAATCGCGTCGCGCAGATGCTCGACACCGCCAGAAGATGCAGTAGCGCGGTTTCACCTAACGGAAATTGTTCGACTACTTCGGCAAGGGACATCGCGTCTACCCGCCATTGTTCATTGAGCTGAACCAACGTGGTCTCTACCTGTGAAGGGTTCAGCGATGTGGCTGCTTTTTCCCGAATCCAGCCTGCACGGTGATCCATCCCGCAGAACATCACGCGGTTCCCGGCGAAAAACCAGTTGTCCCAGTCCTCCGACTAAAGCTGCGGCGATACGGGTGGCGATAGCACAGGAAGCGCTTTTTCGTGCATTTGAAAATCAACTGGACAATTGCCGGCTAATTCACCATCCAGCTCCACGGGAACGTCCTGCTCGCTGCTTACGCGGAGTTGGCGCGTCTGAAAGTATTCAATTTCCGGAACACGGATGTCGGAGCTGAATACAACGTCGTGAAGATATTTAATGATTTCTAAGAAACCGAGACGCTTGAAGAGGACCACATCAAGTAAACCATCATCGACAACAGCCTGCTTGAAAAATGGAAAAGGTCCGCCGTAAAGACGCCCGTTCCCGACAAGCACAAATGATCCTTCCTGCACCGGCGCGTCCTCCGACTCGATTAAAAGCTTCGGAGGTTGGCGCGCTGCAATGTGTGCTGCGGAGATGAGATAACTGAGTGGGCCAAGACTGCGCTTGAAAGTAAGAGTGGTTTCTTTCACCGCTTGCGCATCGAGTCCAATGCCACCGAGTTGGACGAAGTATTTTCCATTCGCGCTCGGTAGATCGACGAGACGCGTGTTTCCGGCCTGGATAATTTCCCAGCAACGATCGAGATCGTTCGCAGGCAGACCGAGTTCCATGGCGAAAACGTTGATCGTGCCCATCGGGAGAATGCCCAGCGAAGCGCCGCTGCCGGCGATTCCGTTTGCCACGTGATTCACGGTTCCGTCGCCGCCCGCTGCAACCACGCGTCCAAAACCTTCCTCGACGGCACGTCTCGCGAGCGCTTCCGCTTCGCCAGCATGCGAGGTGATCCGGACCGGCCAACGTCCAATGATCGATTCGACTCGCTCTTGCCAGTCTCGAATAGTTTCGAGATTTCCCGCGGCTGGATTGAGAATGATAACAATGTCAGTCACTCGGAAAAGGAACTACAACTTATCGATTCATCTCATTACCCTTGTCATGTTGAGCGTAGCGAAACATCTCTGGTTTCATTCTGGTTTGGGTGACTGGCTCAAAATGGATCTGAGATTCTTCGCTGCGCTCAGAATGACGACTGGGCTTTGGTCTTTGCTTCAAACTGCGGCTGCGTAACATCTGAGGGTGCAAAAATTGCGCCGGCTGGCAGTGATCGCTCTGGGGGCATTGATTGGACTGGGTGCAGTGGTTTTGCTCGGCGTGAACCTGTATGTGCAATCACAAGGGGCACAAGGAAAGATTCAGCAGGAACTGACCCGGAGCCTCGGCGTTCCGCTCAAAATTCGCAGCATGAGCGTCACTCCCTGGGGCGGACTTGAACTTAGTGGCATCACGATTCCGCAAACCGTATCGGTTGGGCCGAAGGATTTTCTCAAGGCGAGAACATTCCGGCTGCGCGTTCGCTTTCTTTCGCTCTTTTCGCGGCGGCTGGTGATCAAGGAAGTTTCGCTGGTTGCTCCGAGAGTTGTCTGGCCGCAGAACACAGAAGGAAAATGGCGTCTGCCTAATGCGCAAGCACAGCGTGCAGAAACCGTGTCCACAAATCGGGCTCCAGCGACCCCGCAGGCCGACGCAGGAACGGGATTCGTTCGAACTACCTCTACCGCCGCCGTGACCAATTCAGCCACCGTTCCATCTTCGCCAAGAGTAATTGTTAAAAATGAAATGCTGGGACGCGAACCAAAATTGGCAGTCGCCCCGGAAGTTCGACGAGTAACTGTGAAGGATGGCGATTTCACTTTCTTGGACCAAAAGGGAAGGCTCATGGCGAGTTTTATGGGGGTGGATTTTCGGACCAACATCCGTAGCGCGCAGTCGCTGCGGGGAGATGCAAAGGTCACCCGAGTGTCGTTGCGGGACCGCTTTTTTCTGGATCAACTCCGCTCACCGATTCGATACGAGCCCGACGTCCTCGAGTTGTCGAAAATTTCTGCTCGTGTCGCAGAGGGCGAGGTGAACGGTTATTTTGCGATGCAGCCAGAGACAGAAGATTCCCCATTCACTACGAGCGTAAACTTTCGTGACGTGCTCGCCGATCAACTTGTCGAAAATGCCGGCGGTGCGAAGGGAATGGTGAAGGGCAAATTGGAAGGAAATTTCCAAGCTTCGGGGAAAACTGGCGATCCGGAGGCGCTTGTCGGACAAGGCGATATCTCTCTGCTAGACGGCCGCGTCCAACAATACCGATTGCTGGTGTTACTCGGCCAGATTCTGCAGATAGAGGAACTGCAGGAGCTTCACCTGGAGCAGGCGGAGGCAAAATATCACTTGAGGCCGGGGCTGATCACGATTGATGAGCTGGTTTTGCGTTCTCCAAACACTCGCCTAACCTCGTCGGGCACCGTTGCGTTTGACGGAACGCTTCAACTGAATTCGCAGCTCGCGATCAACGACAGAGTTCGCGGTCAACTATTCAAAGCAATTCGCGACAACTTTCACCGCATAGACGACCCGGGCTATTCAGCCATCGAGTTTCAGGTCGGCGGCACTCTTGAGCGGCCCAGCACCAACTTGGTGGAGCAAGTCGTCGGCCGGGATATCAGCAGCATGCTCAACAGCTTCTTCGGCGGAAAAAAGGATCGACCGAAAAAGAAAAAGAAGGCCGTTGAAGATGCACTGACCTCTGTGCCGTCCCCCTCTTTGCCACCGGAGGCAGCGCTTCCTGAAGCCACCGCGACGCCAAGTCCGGTCGCGTCCCCATGAGGGTGATCGCCGGCAGCGCCGGCGGAGTCCGCCTGGCAGTTCCGAAGCGCGGTGTCCGCCCGACAATGGACCGCGTCAAAGCGGCTATCTTTTCGAGCTTGGGTGATGCAATCATCGGCGCGCGAGTGCTCGATCTTTTCGCTGGGAGTGGCGC